>CANJPY010000039.1 GCA_947476255.1 Chthoniobacteraceae bacterium
AGCGAACAAACGATAAACCAAATCCTCGGAGTACTCGCGTTGTTCCCGGAAATCACCAAAGCCGTGCTTTTTGGCTCTCGAGCGAAGGGCGTCTCAAAGTCTGGGTCCGATATCGATCTTGCGATTTGTGGCGAAGGACTCGACTGGCGAACACTGGGTAGAATTGAAGACGCTCTGGATGATCTTCTTCTTCCCTACTGCTTCAGTTTGGTGATCGACAACCAAACGACGGATCCAGAACTCGCCGCTCATATCCGGAGGGTTGGATCCATTTTTTATATCAACGAAAAGCCAGCAGGAAAGGTGCTTAACCCTCATTAGGCTCCCGTGGAGGAGATGCGCAAAGAAATCCTGCATCCGGACCTTGCGGCTTCCGTTGATCAAAAACGGTGACGCAAATGGCTCAGACACTTGATCACCTGAGGCGCAACAAATCGCCCTCCACAAAAAGAGTGCCGCAGCCGTCGCCATCCTCGAGGAGGTCCTCCACAACGGCGTTTCCTATGAGGCGTTCCACCGCATCGCGCATGGGGCGCGCGCCGAGACGTGGATGGAAGCCGTGACGGACAAGAAAGTTCAATACTTCAAAGCCAAATTCCAACACGTGGCCCAGGCCGGCGAGATAAGTGATCTCCCTTTCCAATAACAACTTCGCAAGTTTCAGTTGAACGTCGTAAGACAGCTTGTTGAAAACCAGCTTCTCATTGATTCTCGCAAACAACTCGGGGCGGACGTGTTGTTGCGCCCGCGCGAGCACAATCCGCTCAAGCGACGCAAATGTGGAGTGCTCGAGATCAAGCACCTCCGAGGACGCTAAATTCGAGGTAAACACTACGTAAAAATCACTCAGATCCAGCGTCTTTCCGGCTGAGTTCGTGAGTCGCGAAGCATCAAGCACCTGCAGGAAAACATCCAGATTCCATGGGTGCGCCTTTTCAATCTCGTCGAAAAGCAATGTTCCTCCTCCAGTATTCGAGCAACCACATCCGGAGTGTTCCGCACTCGCGCAGATCCGGTCAATCAGGGCTGCCAGACTTCCCTGGGTTTGGTATTCGGACATATCAAAGCGGTGGAGGTGCTTATCTCCAAAAAGGAAGCGCGTGAAGGTTTGCGTCACTTCGGTTTTACCGACGCCAGTCGGACCCAAAAGGAGGAAGCTGCCCCGCGGACGCCCTGTTTTTCGTAGTCCCATCTCGCCTCGCAGGAGCGCTTCTGTGAGGCGGTCGATGATTTGTTCCTGTCCAAGAATGTTTTGAAGCAGGTGCGGCTTTAGGGTTTTAAGTTGTTCCAGCCGTTTTGCTTCAGGTCTGTCGGTTTTCTTCATGAAAAGATCCTAACCGCAAGAATCAACAAGGTTCCGCGACCGGCGGCGGAACATCGTTCCGCAAAGCCGATATGATGACGCCATGAACTTATTCTCAATGGCAGGTGCAGTTCGCTTTGCGCCACTCCTGGCTCAGGCGGCGAATGCGGGTTTGGTTGACGGTGCAAGCAGGGCGATGGGAATCGTAATGCTCATCGGGTTTATATTCGGGACCATTTGTGTGGTCGGAGGCGGTTTTGCAATACGACGCGGAGACACAGACGCAGGCAAGCTCTCCATCATCGGCGGGCTGATTATAGCGGGTGCGCCGGCAATCGTGCGCTCACTGTTCACTGCTTTCGGTATTGGAGCATCAACCGTCGATATCGGCGCATTTCAATGAAAGCCAGTGAGCTCCATCTCTCCGACACCAACAGCGCCGACGATTCCGACGGACGTACCTGGGGTTTGGACGGCGGCCTCTTCTGGGTTGTGGCCGCCGGAAGCTTTCTATCTGTGGCCGTACTCCTCGTGATGTTCAGCGTGGTGCATCAGAGTTTTACTGCCTCTGCCGCGATTTCAGCGATGCCCGTAGCTTTTTCAATCACGTACGTTCTCGCATTCCGGAAAGGCAAACCTGCCGGCTACGACAGAGACCTTTTGGAAACCTGGATCAATGGGGCAGCCTTAACGCCAGACCCACAAACCGTGCTTAAGCATCCCTTACTGCAATCGAGAAATGGCTCTACGCAATTCGTTCATTGAAGCGGCCCCAAACGGGTTTTTTATCCGTGATTTATTGGTGTTTAATGGCCTTCAAAAAGGAGGCTATGTTTCCAAGGGCTTTGTTTTTGAAGCGCCCGACTTCAGCAACGCATCAGCCTCCGAACTCAATACATTCCAGCAGCAACTTTCAATCATGCTGGCCTCGCTGGGAGAAAATCAGCGGCTTCAAATTCAATGGTATTGTGACTCCGATTACCAACAGGAACTGTTGCGGTATCAGGATGAAACAAAACGGGCTTCGAACCTGTGGACCCGCCGCGTTCGCAACGAGCGGTTCGTGCGGTTTTGGAACGCAATGCTCGAACGCCGACTGCGGCGGCAAAAATTGATTTTCTACGTTTCACGGCAACTGGAGACGGCGCCTGAGTTTGATGCCTCGGAAAAAGATCTCACGCAGCATTACAAACACCTGCTCGACCAACTCGAACAGGAGTTCGCTCAAATTCGGCACACGCTCGAAACGATATTCAATGGCCAGGGGGTGAGAATCACATCGATGACGGATGCCGAGCACTACAGGCACTATGCGTCGTTTTTGAATCCGTCCTACGTGGAACGTTTCAACTATGACCCGACGGAAACGTTCTCACCCTCAAGCAGTATTCAGCAGAACTGCTGGCATAGCGAAGGCGTGGCCCAGGCTGAGAGCGGGTTCTGGATGGATGGTTATTATCACACGGTGATCAGTCTGAGTCGCTGGCCCAAAACCACATTTCCGGGGATTGTCCACAGACTCACCAATCTCTCGCTTTTGGAATACGCCATCACGGTGAATATTGAACCTCTTCCGGTAGCCAGGGAGATCGCCAAGGAGGAGAAGGCGCACGAACGCATAGCGGGTGATTTTGCCAGCGAGGGAAAACTCTCTTTGAGAACGGCACTTCAAAAGAAGCAACGGAAGATCGACGCCCTTGCTCAAGGGCACACGCTCCCATTCACCGTGCTTTTTGTAATTCGCGTTTGGGACAAGACCAAGACCGGTCTCAACGCAAAAGTGATGGCAATCAAGAGCGCGATCAATTCGATGAATGGGGCGCAATACTTTGAATCGAGCCTGCCCGGCACCACGCGGAGACTGTTTTATCAGACATGGCCCGGATGGACATGGGGCAGGTCTGCACATCAAAAGCTGTACGCTGAACACCAGTATCTTGCAGACATGCTTCCGGTAAACTCGACGTTTACAGGGCATCTCGCGACGGCTGAAGCCCTGTATGAGGGAAATGCGGGAAATCTCGTCGGAGTTAAAACGTTCTCCGGAAAACAGGGAGAGCAAACACCCCAGCACGCCGTCCTCCTGGGAATGAGCGGCACGGGAAAGTCGGTAACCGTATGCGACCTGCTTTCGCAAACTGAGGTTTATTACGATTACACCGTCATCATTGAAGAAGGCCTTTCGTACGGGATTTACACCAGGACTGTCGAACCCACGGCGGAACCCATCATCCTTCAGCCAGACGGCGCACTGACACTTAACTACCTTGATACGGCCGGACTGCCGTTGACCTCTTTGCACCTGTCCACGGCAACTGCACTTGTGGCGAGAATGGCGGGAATCAGCAGCGACGAGGAGAAGCAAATGCTGAGGCAGGCCCAAATTGCAAAATATCTGAACCAGTTGTATGACGATGTGTACCACGATTGGAGCCGTAAGCACCCGGGTTGCGCAGAGACGGTTGCCAGAAAAGCATTCGGGCTTGCCAAGTTCCGAAAGGAAAGGATGCGGACCGGAGCAGCTGGTCTCGACGCTTTCGTTGATTTCAGAGACTGGGAGAAGACAAATCCGGACGAGGCGCAGGCATTTCTGGCGGCAACCGATACTGGAGATGTTCTGAAATTTGCGAAGTCTCCCGCAACGGCGCGCGAGGTGAGAAATCTCGCTTTCGCGCAGTTTAAAAGAGACGAGTTTCCCACGCATCGAATGCTTCAGGAGTTGTTGCAACTGGAGGCGTCCGGAAGCGACAAGGAACAGCTCAGGCACCTTGCAACCCTGCTGCTGCCATGGTGCCGGGATGGTGGTTATGGCGCCTTGTTTGACGGGGAAACCAACATCAGCCTAAGCGGTAAAATCGCCCACTTTGAACTCGGCTATATTCCGGATTCCGCCAAGGAACTGAAGTCAGCTGCCGGCTTTCTGATCACAAACTACACGCGGCAGCACATCATTTCGATGCCTCGTTCTTTGAAGAAACGCAATGTTTACGAGGAGGTTGCCCGGTTTATGGACATTCCGGAAGGGGAGAAGATTGTTCGCGAAAGCTATGCCCAGATGCGGAAGTTTAACACCTGGAACATTTCGATCGTTCAGCAGTACGCGCGTTTCAAAGAGAGCCGTATTCGTTCCGCCGTCTTCGGCAACAGCAGGCAGTTTTTTCTCATGCGCCAGAATGACCGCGGTGATCTGGAGGATATTGCCGCTGACATCGCCCTGCCGGAGGTGACAAAGCAGAGCATCATGGGGTACCCGCTTCCGGACCAGCAGACCGGCGAGAAGTTTGCTGCCTTCACCTACTACCACACGGACGGCCAGCGGGCGATATGCGGCACGGCTCACAACGTGGCATCTGCAGAGATGCTCTATTGCAGCAGCACCAGCGGTGAACACTTTGAGGAGCGGGCGCGGGAGTTGAAGCAATTTCGAGATATCATTGAAGGGATTGCTCAGGGCGCCCATGCGGAGACCACGGTCGGGGGAGGCTATGTATCATGAAATCGTATATCACTATTCTGAGCTTGTGCGGCAGTTTGTGGTTATCAGGGTGCGCCGGAACGCGGCGCGCCAGCATCGACATCGCGAGTGCCGGCATAGGCGCCTTTGCCGGCAACAAACTCGGGCATGGAAAGCCCTTGTCCGCGGTCGCCGGAGCAAGCGCTGGCGTCTTAGCTGGGGAAGTCCTGAACTACGCGAACGAGGTTCAGGAGAAGACGGCATACTCTGAGGGCTTTGAGAAAGGACGGAGCGATGCCGCCAAACAGCAGTACTGGATCATGGTGAACCAGCAGAAACGCAACGGCGACAGGGCTGGAGAGGACTGCGTCAGCTTTTATGAAGTACCCCTGCCGGAGCGGCGTATAGACGGTGTCACACTCAATCCAACAACGAAGATTTTGAGAATCGAGGAATAGACGCCGGGAAATCACAGGCACCAGAAAGGAGGGAAAACGTGAAACGCACGGGTAAAAATATATTGGCGCTGCTGCTGGCATGTCTTTCGGGCAGCGCATCGGGCCAATGGGTTGTAGTGGATCCGGCAATGATTGCCCAGGATGCGCGCAACCAGATCCTCGACCTCGCGAAGTACATCGAAATGATCAACAACCAGGTCGCGCAGATCAACAACATGGTTGAGCAGTTGAATGTGATGAACACCCAGAACAGGGCTTTTGGAAACCCGGCGCAGTTGATTAATATTTCGGGCGCTGGCGGAACCATCCAGGGGCTTCATACTGGTGGAGTAGGACAGGCGCCAAGCAGTCTGGAGCGGGCGGCTTCGGGATTGGATTCACTGCGGAACAATAGCAATGGAACGTATCAGACGGTCGAGTCTGTGTCGCTCTCAGGAGCAAAGGTCGTGAGGTCGGTCGATTCTTACAGGCGGTTTGGTGTGATCGAAAATACGACCAGCAATTATGGCTCGGTCTATGAGGATGCGCAGAGGCGTCGAGCAAGTGCGAAGGCAAGAATGGCGGAAACGCTCTGCCGGCTCCAATCAGCAGCCACCGCATCGGAAGCGCAGAAATTACAGGGCGTGTTGGCAGGTGAGGCTGCCGAACTTCAGTCTCTTGAGCAGGAGCTGAGCATCGCTGCCATGCAATCCGTGGTGCAGGACATCGCCAACCGGAATGATGTTTTTAAGCAGCAGCAGGCCCAGTCTGAGGATATTGTCGCAGACCGGCAGGACGCACTGATGAAGTTCGGTATCCTGATGGCGCCTGACGTTAGCAACGGGCTCCGATTTGGGAGGAATAGGCAATGATGATGCTTGGCGCTCTTCCCACCTTTACACGGCTGTTCCCGAACTTTCAGGAACAGTGCGGTGCGGTTCATAAACTGCTCCTGCCAGTTGCGGCAGTGCTGCTGGTGGCTGGAATTGTCGCTCAAGTCCAGCACCTACGTTCCGGGCGTCCGATGCTACAACTTATCGGAAGTACGGCGGTCATTGTGATGTGCATAGCCTTCTACGGGGACTGGACAGACATGGCGACTGATGCCATGCAGACAATTGTCCATAAGATGGATGCAGCGCCCGAGAAAAGTGCACAGCGATACCTTGAAGTGTTGGTCGCAAAGGAGAATCCAAAGGAGAAGAGTGGCTGGTTTGGGCTGCCTAGCAGCGCCCAAATGTCTGAAGCAATTCTTTGGGGACTCCTCAGCATGATTGGACTGTTGGCCCAGTTTCTAATGTGGGGTGCATACGTCTTGCAGAAATTTTTCCTCGGACTCAGCTACGCATTTGCCCCGATTTTTCTGGGAATGCTCGCGGTCCGTTCTACCAGTCACATTGGTTCCCGATACATTCTTGGAAGCATAGGAATCATTGCCTGGCCGCTTGGTTGGGCGGCCGCATCAATTGGCACAAGCAATTTGATCGACCTTGCGACAGAACAGGGACTTGTGGTGGTTGGCAATGCCTATGGCCTCCAGACTATTCTTGCGGGGGCAGTCATCGGTGGCTGGATTATCATCACGACGCTCATCGCGCCAGTGATCATTCAAAATGCAGTGACGAGCGGCGCCCAGGTGGGCGGTGCGCTCATTGGAGGGGCAATCACTGCGGCAACGGCCGCGATCTCCTCGGGAGCATCTGGGGCGGTTGGTGTCGGTGCTGGAGGCGCTGGTGTTGCAGGAATGAGCGCGGCGGCGGGAGTTGGGGCTGCTGGCAGTCTGGCGGGTTCAGCGATGCATGGAGGCGGTCCGCCGATGAGCGGAAATATGTCAGCAAGCATTGCACAAGCAATGCAGGGCGGCCGGGGCGCATCAGCCGTTTCATCTGGCTCTCCGGGGGATGTTCAACGGAAACCCGGAGGCAATGAGAAATCCGGAGGCTCTGGCGCTTCAGCCTTAAACCAAGCGCCGTTCAATAGTGCGGATCCGTGCAATGACGCAGAGGCGCAAAGCCTCACAGAGCCAGCAAGACAAACGGGAGAACGCAAATGAATCACACGGGACCAATTGAGGGACTGCGGAAAACACAGATTGATCATGGTTCAGTGCGCCCCCATCGCGCTGAATCGGATTGCATTCAGATTTTTGTAAACAAGGACCGAACGGCGTTTATTTGGTTTTGCGTTGCGTGCGTGTCTGCCGCTTTTGCGGTGTGCGAGCCGTATGTTTTAATTTCGAAACTTAAGCAGACGGAGCGCGTGGTGATCATTGATCCAGCCGGCACCTACTACTTGTCGCCACTGCTGGACTTTAAAGATGCGAAGGAGTTTCACGTTCAGCAGAGCACACTTGCTGTGGGGGCTCTTTTGGAACGGCAGCCACAAGGGTTCGATCACCCTGAATTACTGAAGCAAATCCTGCTGAAATCCGCATTTGAAAAAGCGCAACGTCAGCTCCTTGGCGAGAGCTCTGAATTCAAGGCCAAGCAACTGCATCAAAAGCCCGAGGTGTCGAAGATAGACGTCCTTGAAACACGCGAGGACATCGTCATGACCCAGGTCACAGGACAGCTCGTGCGGACGGGAATTTTTGAAGGGCAACCCTTTAGCGAGGCTGTCCCGTTTAAGTTGGCGCTCAAGTTCAAGCGAAACCCAGACATGAGCAAGAACGGAAGATTTCCCACAGCAGTCATCGACTTCAAATATGAAACGAATCGTTAGGCCATTGGCTATTACAGCGCATCTGCTCATTCAATCTTCGCTGGCGTTTGCTCGCGGAGATCAACGCGTGCAAGAGACGGAATTGGAAGAGCACAACGTTTATACAGTCCCGGTTTCGACGGCCCGTGTAACAACGATTAGTTTTCCTACCCCGATTTCTGCCATTGATGCAGCGCTCGTAAGCATTGATGGGAAATCAAATGGGCTGTTCCAACTCGCTCACAAGGCCGGATCGAGTTTCTTCTCCGTGAGAACTCTTGTGCACGACGCTCGAACAAACCTCAACGTACGCTGCAACAACAAGACCTACATCGTTGAATTGCAGGACAGCATGGATCCTGTGTTGTCACTTGTTTTCAAGCTGCCCACGGACATTTCGCGCACGGCGGTTACCCGAAACGGGGTCACGCCCGGTATGCTGGTTGGATTGTTAGACAAAGCCAAAGCGTTTCCGTTGTTAAAACTTCACCATCCTGAGGCTGTTGAGCGCGTTGAGACGGCTGTCTACGAGGCTGGGAAATGTATGTCGGACTACAAAGACTTCACAGTCCATGTGGAGGAGGCTTTCCGCTTTGATCCGCAGGACACGTTGGTTTTTCGAATCATGCTGAGGAACCTTACGGACCGCGAGATTCAGTATCGGCGCGAAGGCTTCTCGCTGCGTGTTGGCGATCGCCTCTACCCACAGTCCATCAGCGATGCAACCGGCCTAATCCCACCGCTGAGCACGACGGAGGTTTATTTCGCGGTGACGGGGACGCCTGATGGCGGGCGAAACGATGTTTCTCTTAAAAATGAATTTAGCGTTCTCGTGGAAAGATCCGCACGTGACCCGCAAAAGGTCTCGCCGCCACGCATCTCAAAACAACTGGAGGGCCTGGCTAAGTGAATCCACGTTCTCTTTTGTTGTTTCTAAAAACACGCACCGGACGGTTTCTGTGGTTTGTGGTGCTGCTACTGATCGCGTTCTTTTTGGTTCGCGGCATGCAGGAGCGCAAAAATTTGATAGCCCGTCCTGATAGAAAGGCTGTTATTGAAGGAAGCCCGAAGCCGCAGTTGGTTCAGACCGTCATCCGCGAGATGACGCCCTTTCATCCGCCACCGGTGGCGGCAACAGTATCCCCGGTTCCCCCCGAACCGAGACCCTCGGAACCACGAGATAAACAAGAGGTACTTCCGATTAGCCTCTACGCGGCCCAACAGGAGGAGACCAGTTCTGTATTTTTGGGTAAAGACTATGCTCCCTTTGGCAGGCTTGTGCAGTGCGAGTTGATCGTAACGGTGGATTCGTCAACGATTCAAACGCCGATCATCGGTCTTGTGACGGATGATGTCTGGCATGATGGACGGTTGATTATACCGGCTGGAACGGAGGTTCACAGTGCCGCGAAGGTTGATCGGGTACGGGAGAGGATTGCTGGTAGTAGTCAGTGGACTTTTGTGTGGCAGAGTGGTGAGGAATTAAGCGTATCCGGAATCGCATTAGATCGTGAGCGTGATGCGGATGGCGGCACATGGGGTATCACGGATGGGAGTGCTGGATTGCGCGGTGAACTGCTCAAAAGCGACGACCTCGCCGAGATCAAATTATTTACGGCGACATTCCTGAGTGGGGCCGCGAGTGGACTCACGGAAAAGGAACAAACCATTTTTGGATCACAGGCCAAGGGGTCGCTGCAAAACGCGCCGATAGTCGGCGCGCAGCAGGTGCTTAATGTCTATGCGCGCCAGATACTGGACACCATTCATCGCGACGGTTTCTACGTGCGCGTACCTGCAGGCAAGCAGTTTTACGTGTATGTGACGCAGACAATCGACAAGTCGAAGGCGACGATAGGAGGAACCCAAGTCGCTTCCAACAAGCGGTTTTCCCAGTCACGCCAAGTGCCGGCAAGTGATCCTCTGTCCCGCTTAAACCAGAATCTCCAGCGCCTGGCTCCGTCGAGTGAAGAGCCGCTGCAGTTTGATTTTCCCGTGCAAACCTCTGAATCCCGATGAAGTACACATTCGTTCTTATCGTTCCATGTCTGTGTTTATCAGCTTGTGCGAGCCGGTCGGCACCTTCTCGTGTGATGATTCGTCCAGTTTCATCTTCAAGTATGGAGGCGAAACCGGCCGCGCGGGTGCGTTCTGCTGAGACGCTAAAAGCCTATCCACTCGGGAGGTATATCGATCCAAATAACTCGAAGATCATGCACGAGGCCCACACCCTTTATCGGGTTGAGAGTACTGCTCATTGGAATCTGCGGCCATCCTCCGCGGAAGGTTTCCCTGCCAGATACCATCGCGATTCGGCCTTGGCGGACGCTTCGACTCGGGGCGAATTGCTGGTTGAACTAAATCGTCAAAAGCAAACAACAGCTGCGGTTGTGCAGGGCAATCAGGCTGTTTCGGGACGACTTAACGAACTCCTGCAGAAAGTTCAAGAGGGCGGTCATTGGGCGGAACAGAACGCAAGACTTGAGCAGGAACTTGCGTCGACCAAGGTTCGACTTGAGCAGCTTGAAGCACGAATTGCGGAACAGTCTGCGGCGAGTACGAATGGGAGCCGCTCTGGGAAGGTCAACAAAGGAGAAATGCTCGACTGGTAAAGTCCGGTCGCCAAATCGATGCACGAGAACAAAGCTGGCTCGAATATAAGTGTGGGAAACGCCGATACGCTGCGGACTGTGGCTGAGCTTTCGAGTGATTTTTATGAAAGGAAATTGCACGAAGTTTTCGGATCGCGCGTGGAGGCGCTATGCGATCCGGCAGTGCAAAGGGCCGTGGAGTCGCATTTTCGGGCGCATCCGGAGCAGATTCACGATGCGCGGCAGGTGGTTGCGGTGGCCTGTCAGGTAAAGAAGGCTCAGGTTCAGGAGCGCAACGGGATCCGGCCCTGAGAAAGCGGTCGAATCGTTTTGGAGTTGGCGCGATCTGGTGCTGAAGATTGCTGAAGAAATTCCCCAGTGGCCACATTGTGCTCTCCCGACTTTCGACGATTGTATGTGTCGCGGATTTATCAACTCAGGAACTACTTGCTTGATCTGTTGTGTGGCCGACAAGAACCCCTCGTCTCCGCTCCCAGCAAAAGGAAGTATCGGCGGGCGGCGTTTGGTTGTTGCCGATCACAATGACGGCTTTCAATGGGGAGGCGGCACTCATGCGTTTTATGAGTCTATCGACGCTGCTCGGGGTGTGCTCGGCCTCAATGATGAGGAGCTCAGCAGGCTCAACGCCCTCGTAGACCACGTTACTGCCGGGCAGAACCCCGTCATAGTCGGGGTCATCTTCAAAAGAGTATCCCTCGTCTAGGACCAGCGTTATCCACTCGCAAATGGTGCAGCTGTAGTTGGATCCAAGGTGGGCTTTTAGCGCTTTGAGCACCGGCCATCGGCCCTCGCCGACGTAGAATGCAGATTTGATCAGTCCTGGTGCAAGAGTTTCCTCAAGGACGGTTAGTAGGTCTGGATCAGCTGTCTTCCACGGTTTTGTGGTGTCGGAGTTTTTGCTGGGGTTGTCTTCAGGCATGATTTTTAGAGAGGAAACCGCATGCTTTGGTGGGCGCTCAAATGGTACTCGCGGAGTCGTTCAGAGCTCTTTGTTCCGGTGGATTCATCATTATCACACAAAGTACACCGGTGCTGCTGCGTACAGAGAGCGGTCTGGCATCCTTCAGCCGACGCATCTGGGGTGAATTTGCCGTTGAGTGGTTGGGGAAATTTCTGCCCCCCCTCCAAAGGTAGGACCCTCGTGCTAAAATTAAGGAAGCAATGCAAACTATGATCACAACATTTCAAACACAGCACGGATTTCAGAAAATTGGCGCTTACCACCTACAGTCTGATGGAACGGTTAACCGCTCACAGACGGTCATGGTTACAATGAGAAAGCCTCTGGTGTACGGGATATTTTGCGACGGAATATGCAAATACCTTGGGAAGACAATCCAAGGATACAGCCGTCCTCTGAACTATCATAAAAACGAGGTCATGAGGACCGTGAAGGACGGGATCGAATGCTCTCTGAAAAGCGGGATGTCGGTTGAGGTATTCGCCAAAGAAACCAACCTGGTTCTCCACCACGAAGGGCTTGAGCTAAACGCGGTGGAGGCGATTGAGCAGGCGTTGATTACTCGGTACCACCCAGAGTGGAACAATTTCGTACAAGTCGCCTCGACAAGCTCGGAAGACGCACAATAAAGCCGGGAGCTCATTCGTTTCATCCACATCATCAACTTCGAAAATCACAATCATCTATGAGCAAATGCCGTTTCTGTAATTCAACTTCGTTCGGTTCGGGCTGCATTCACAGCCCGCACGGGAAACATGAACACGTGTCGGACGAAGGCCATTGCGAGTTTTGCGGTTCAACCTCCCACGGTAGCGGGTGCATTCATAGTCCCACCCGTAAACATCGCCACGGCCAGGGGAGCCGGTGTATCTGGTGCGGCTCCACGTCTACTGGTAGCGGTTGCATCCATAGTCCGCATGGTAAGCACGAGAAATAATCGATATGGACCAACAACCTAATTTCAAAGATGTCCCACACCGAATCAAATCCCGACGCCCAGCCCATAGTGAGTCTGAGCCACAATCATCTAAAACCGAAACCGCAGGAAGCGCGTATGATCGAGCAATCGAGGCCGCTGGCGGAGAAAAATACCTCGCGGCCACCAAGGTCCTTGAAGGCCTTCCAAGAGCAGTTCGCCCGAATTCAAGAGTTACGACGCAATTAAATGCTGCGGTGCGGGCCGAAGAAGAAGCTTCATTGCGTCAGTTCGCAATCACGCAAGGATACCTGCACGATGGCGAGCACTTTGAACGACAGTGGAAAGGCCAAGGGGAGATGGGAGGGGCGGAAAACGACATCATCTATGACGAGCTGACGGGTTTGGTTTGGAAGCGAAACCGTATCGATGTGATGCACTTGTCATGGAGGCAGTTTTTCGAGCGCATGCTGGCCCATAATCTTTATTTCCCTGAAGCCCCCCTGCGCCTGGAGGGGTTTGTGGAGTCGGAAAGCGGGCTGTGTCCACTTTTCACCCAACCCGACGTGCATGCAGAACGTGGTGCGCAGCGGAGCGAGGTGGAGGCCATGATGCAGGGGCGAGGCTACAAACGCAGGGCGGCTGACGACTACACCTCGGAACTGCTTTTTGTGGAGGACTTGCACCAAGGCAATGTGCTTGTCGACGAAGAGGGGGCTCTGCATGTCATCGACCCGGTCATTTTCGCGAGATGAGTTGGCAACAAGCGAAAAAATCCAACAAGCATCAGCAACTGGCACGCGCCGGGGACACGTTTATCCGGTGCCGCCTATTCCCTGCCTTAAGTAAGCCTGCTCAATCGCTTCAATGACGCCCACGATTTGCCTCCGTCCCTCGGTTGTCGGTTCTGCGGCGGCCCACAGAGATGCCTGTCGGGTTAGCCATTCAAAAAAGGGCTCCGTGATCGAGTCCACCTTCACTGTCAGCTTATCGATCTGTAGGGTTATCGTATGGTCTTCGGTCCCGACGATAAGAAGTGCGGGGGCCGGCAGACGCGGAATTTCGCTCAGGTTATAGTAAGGAGTTCCGTCTATAGAAAGAATGGGGATATTGGTGGGGCTTTTGGCCTGCGGTCGGTTGTGACGGCTACTTTTCGGGAGCATGAGAGGTGTTTGTAAGGGTTGTTCAGCGTTCAAACTGAATAGAACAGCGATCCCCATTATTGCAGACGATGTTTGAGCGGTGTTCCCGCGCACAAATCAAACTTTGGACACTCACTGGTGTCAGGACTGCAAGTCTTCTCCGCTCATTTACTGCGCCTGATACTTCGCGGAAATTGCGAGTGCGCTCTTTCGGACGCGGTCGACGAGTTCCGAAGGTTCAAGAACGGTGCAGTGCTCCCCCCAACTTAAAATCCAAGATTCGACTTCCGAAAAAGACGCAAGTTCCAAGGTGACCTCACACTCGTCATTCGGTAATGGTTTTATGTCCTGCGAAAAGTGCCATTGTCTTTCCTGAACTCGGATGGAGGCCGCAGGTGAGAATCGCAGGCGGACAGTTTTGGGAGGGGTCTTTCCACCCTTGCCCACCATCTTAAAAGCGTGCTCCAACTGGGCATCGATTTTTTGCCTTGAAATCGAATCAAACGTTTCATCGGTGATCTTCACACTCTTCATCCGCGTGAGTGCGAAGGTACGCATTTCATTGCGATCGTGGTCCCAGCCCATCAAGTACCACATGTCGTCATCCCATGTCATATGATGGGGATCCACCTTGCGCCGCATGAGACTTCCCTGCTCAGGCTTCCGGTAAGAAAAGGTAATCTGTTTCCGAGCATACACGGCCGAGGCTACTGCTTCGAAGCAACCCGGTTGCAATATAACCGGACGGGAGCGGTACGAAAACATGTCGCGCAATTGGTGGTTGATCACGCTCAGTCTCCCATCATCGAGCAGTTTTATGAAACGCTCCGCTTCGCCAAATAACGGGGTGTTTCTCAAGAATTCCCGTCCACGCTGAAGCATCAGGAGGATTCCGAGGTCGGCTTTCGGAAGCTCTTTGAGTCGAGGAGCCAGCACATCATCTATCACTGCATGGCGATCCTGCTCCACCCACTCGTAATACCAGAAGTTGCGTTGTGCATTGTGTTTTGCGGGGTATCCCATCACTCGCAAAAAATCGATCGCCTTGGTGACCTGTTTTTCGGTGATGTGGAGTTTGCTTGCAATCCCGGGCTTGGTGAGTTCGCCCCGTCTGCGGTTGATGATCAAATCGTGCACTTGCAGTGCGTTTCTAAGGAGGGTGTAGCTAGACATGGATTCCGGTGGGAGCAATTCTAAATCCCGATTTTGTATTGCATATTGTGCTTTGTGTGTATTCAGGCAAGCAACAGAAACTTCAGAAATAGCCGCATCTCATACTGGCGCGGAAGTTGACGGTCATCAACGCCTAGGCATGAGGCTTTGACCATCGATTGGCAGCCTTTAGACCCGGAATTTGGGAATTCGCGCCCTGCCCCCCCCTCAAAGGGAACCCATGCCCGCCTACTATGTAAGGCGAGACACATACGGATTTGTGGGTGGGGAGGTGTTGGCATTTTGAGGAAATGGGGGTGGAAAATTAAGGGATGTTTAATGACATCTCGTTTCTCTTCGTGCCCTTAAGTTGAGATTTTTGAGTCGCCTGGAGGCACTTGAAACGAGTTTTGAACGTCTGTTTTTGTGCGGCAGTTTGCCTGCCAGACGGCCAAAGCGGGTAAAGCAGGGGGCGTTTTAAACCTCAAAGCTCCTGATGAAGGCTTCGTGGAAACAGTGGATAAGACGCCGGTGCCACGGTTAGCGGAAGCCGCGTGACGGTATCATTTCGAGAGAACCGGGGCGGAGAGTCGGAATGTCGACGGGGTGTGGAGTGGGGTGGGGGAAAGGTGGGTGGAGAGAGCGGGGGCGAGGCGCACATCCCAAACGTCAGTCCGAACGGATTTTGCGAGTGAGTGCAGTTAAAAACCAAACAATGAAAGGAAATAACAGTATGGAAAACAAACAGTTGTGTAACGTTCATCGGTCTTTAAACGTCATCGCGTTCACGAAAGTGAGTTTGCCCTATGGCTGGCTGGGGAACATGGCTCCCTTCCCCATCGTCTATGGAGGGAAAAAGTATCTGACCTCTGAGGCCTTGTTTCAGTGTCTGCGTTATGAGGGGTTCCCGGAGGTTCAGGAAAAAATCCGTGAATGTACGTCTCCTATGGGAGCTAAAATGCAGGCAAAGAAATACAAGCACCTGATTGCTGGGTCGGTGGAAATGATGGGGCGGGAAGACTGCGAGCGGATGCTCCTTTGTTTGCGTTTGAAATTGGCGGCGTTTCCCAGGCTTCTGTCGGCGCTGCAAGCAACTGGGGAGAAGGTAATTATTGAGGATGTCGGCCGGAGATCCTCAAGGTCGGGAATGTTTTGGGGGGCCAAGTGGGACGATGCCAAAAGCCAGTGGGCAGGGCAAAACGTGCTTGGCTCACTGTGGATGCAAATTCGTCAAGAGGTGGTGCAGCAAAGTCGAGAGGTGGTGCAGCAAAGTCGAGAGGCCGCATGACTCGTCGGGTGTATTCGGGGTTGGGGTAAGGGTGAGCGGAGGGGCGAAAGTAGATCCGGTTGGGCGCGCTCGCGCAGAGGACGGCGGCGGCAGAGCGAAAAGGCAGGTGGAGGAACGAGGGGTGTTTACATGGGCGCGTTTGCGCCCAGCACCCTCATGCAGAGGAAGATCAAACCCATAGAAAACAAAAAACTATGCAAGACATGATTGATCCAAAGAAGCAGGCGACACGAGCCGACGTTTATCGCTGGCCCCAGAAGGTGAAGCGTTATGGCTTGGATTTGCATCCGTTTCTGCGGCTGTTTGTGGGCCTTTATGAAAACACCGTGCCCTGGAACAAACACTCCAAGGGTTGGAATGCGGCTCTTTTGAACGAGTATATCCGCGACACGCTCCTGCCTGCGCTTGAGCCGACGGATTGTTCGGGTTCCTTGGATGCCCCGTTTGGCGCAAAATACTATCTCAAAAACGTGGCTCTTGAAGCTGCGTTGCAAGCGGATGAACACGCGGAACTCGTGGCGCTCCGTCCCCGTGTGAGCTCTGATCCGGAAGGGGTGAAGGCGGCGGTGCTGCACTTTTTCAACAAGCGCAAACAGTTGCGCTTCAGGGAGTGGTGGGACGTCATGCATACGGAATATCCGGACAACCCCGCCTGGATCTACTGCGTGTTGAAATCGGTTTTCGATGATTGCGGCCGTGGCGTGCGCCGCGCCCCCGACCGCGTCGAACAGCGTGCCGTGCATACCATGGCCGTCGCGGTGCAACAGGGGAATTTTGTGCCCGGGGCGGGCCTGGTGAGCATCTACGTGATCCAGCGCATGCGCCTTTTGACGGGCACCGCGCGGTATCTGCATCACGGGTGGACGCGGATTCCGGGCATCTCCAACGGTGAACCGACAAAGGAAGGCGTGAGCCTGCTCGCGTTTCTGGGGAGGAAAGGAGGGTGGTGTGTTGCGAGTGAGACATTGGGCCGCAGTTACCTTAGTCGGTGTGACTTTTTCGTCCTGTGCGACAGAGACACGCCTGTCATAGGCGCGCGCATCGGAAAAGAGGCCATCCATGGGGCTGCCGGTTGTCGGAACGGACCGCTGAAGCACAGTCGCGACCTCGAGCTATTGCGGCGTATCATCTTTCCAAACCACAAAGGTTTTTCGTCCTACAATAGGGATGCGGACACCGACTCGTGGAGCGACAGTCATTGGGTTGAGGCGTTGAAACGCTTTCCATTCGGCTGGGAGCATGCGCCCGCACATTTGCGCAAAGATCCCGTCTTAAAAAACGAGGTGTTTGCGGCTCTCCTAAGGCAAGCGGCTTTGGATCCGTTTTGGGCGCGTCACATGCCGCTCGAGTTTTGCGGTCGTCCCGAATTGGCGGATATTGAGAGGATTTCCTGGCTCAGCCACTTGGAGAACCTCCCTGTGCAGCCTTCCACGGTCCCGACGATTCTTTTTAGCGACCCGGAAATGGTCAGGGCATTGGAAAAAGGGTGGGAGACGTTTGCTCAGTCAACCCCCCTGTACGCTGAGCAAATCCCGGAACAGATTTTCCAGAAAGAAATCTTTAAGCGTCACTGGGCCAAAGGTTGGAGGAGGGAGCTGTTCCGGTGCGCGAACACTTGGGAGCGGATTCCCGCAACGCTGAGGGCTATGCCAAGCATCCAAAAAACGAGGATTAATGGCTGGAAAATATTGCTTCGTCGTTCCGTGGACCAATGGCGTCATGTTCCTCATGAACTGGCGGGCCTGCCGGAGGTGAAGGAGGCCTGGAGCAGCGGCTGGGCTTCACAGCTCGAGCGTTACACTCATCTCTGGGATCAGGTCCCCCAGGAACTTAGAGAGGTGCCAAAGATCAAGGCAGACCGCCTCACAGGGTTCAAATTGGCGATTAAGCAGCGCGCACAACGTTGGAGTGAGATTCCTGAAGAATTCAAAGGGATACCTGAGGTTCGGGAAGCCTGGATTCAGGGCTGGGAGGCTGAACTGCTGAGTTCAACGTACAGTTGGGGGAGGGTTCCGGATGAGCTCCAAGAGTTGCCGCAGATCAAGGCGGCTTGGGTAGGCGGTTGGGAGGCCTCGCTTCGCCGCTGTACCTCGTGGTGGATGTATGTTCCCTCTGAGCTCAAGAAGCTTCCGCAAATCAAGGAGGCTTGTGTCATTGGCTGGGAAGCAGAGATTCGACGTTGCCCGGACAGAGCCCAGTGTGTGCCCTATGAACTGGTTGAAAATCAGAGGCTTTTCTCTAAGCTCAGGGTTTTCTGGCTGCATCATTTGACGAACCACCCCGTCAATCTGTCAGCTATCCCTAAGGAGCTTTCGAGCGAGCCTGAGATTGTGAAGGCTTGGGAGGACGGCTGGCTGCTTTACGTCTCCACAAGCGATCTGGACATCGACAAAATACCATCGCAGATTGCTGCGTTAGATTCCTTCAAACCCTTTTGGGTTCGGGGTTGGCAGGGTGAAGTGCTGCGTTCACCGCTCAGTTGGTTGCGTGTTCCGAGTGAACTCAAAGGACTGCCAGGCCTGAGACAAGCCTGTGTGCAGGGTTGGGAAAGCGAGCTTCGCCATTCCCCGGAGCGCTGGAGGTACCTTCCCCCGGAACTCGCAGCAGAGCCTTGTATCAGGGAAGGTTGGATCCAGGGCTGGGAGGCACAACTCGGCCGCGAGCCGGAAAGCTGGAAGCACGTTCCCGAAGAGCTCAAACCGTTGCCCAATATTATGGGGGCCATGATCAAGGGGTGGGATGCGGCGCTTAGGCTCGCCCCGGAGAGCTGGCGGCATATTTCCGAGGAGGTCCGGCAACTGCCTCAAATCAGGGAGGCGTGGATCGCTGGTTGGGAGCAGTCCCTGGGCAGGTTCCCGCAGGGGTGCGGGCGCATTCCGGAGGAAGTGATTGAACGCTCACGGCTATCGTCGAAGGTGAGGGCGTTGTGGCAGGATTATTTGGCGAAAACGCCCGTCCATCCTTCAAAAGTTCCCAAACCTCTTTCAAGAGATCCGGACATCGCGAAGGCGATGGAAGCGGGTTGGCAGGTCTACGCAGCGTCAAAGCCGCTGGAGGTTGCAGAGATACCCGAGCAGGTATTGGAGTCGGCAGCTTTCAAAACGCATTGGGTTCACGGTTGGGAGCTGGAGCTTGTGCGAGAGCCCAAGTGTTGGGCGCAGGTTCCGAGGGCGCTGCGAGAAGTGCCAGCATTGACGGAGGCCAGGCTCAAGGGCTGGGATGCAAGCCTTGGGGCCTCTATGGAAGCCTGGAATGAACTTCCTTCTGAGATCGCGGATCTGCCGCGTTTCAGGAAGGCGTGGGAGAGCTCGAGTCGGACCTATTTGGCGAGTTTACGGCGAGTTGTCGTGGACGTGCCTGCATTTGTTTGCAGGGAAAAAGACCTGTTTGCGCAATGGGATTCCATCTTGCGGCAGGCGCTCTCGGAGGGGTGCGTCATGGGCCGCTATGCCCTCTGGAAAACCTGGGTCAGGTATGCATCCATGGTTCCTGTCCGCATGAGTGAAGCTCCGGAAGCTGTGCGCTCCGATGCGTGTTTTCAGGCGGCATGGCGCGAATGCTGGCTGAGGCAAATGCGTTCCCCTTGGAGCGAGCGGTTCCTCGCGAGGCTCGCGGACGAGGGCCTCCTTGAGAGGGTCCTGGAGGGATGGGTGAAGCTGAACACAGCAGGCAGTTCGCCCTGCATTCCGGCGCTGCCTGCCGGAGTCTGCGATGCGCTGGCTCGCATGGCCAGTGATCTATCGGAGCGCAAAATCATGAGGCACCCCGGGGTGAAGGTCTTGCGCTGGCTGGAACAAAATCCGTGGACCTTCGAGGATCTGCCGCAGGGGCAAAAGGACCACCCCTTCCTTTGGCGCGCATGCAGAGATGGCTGGCTGCACTATTTGAAGCTGTTTCCCCGTTTCGAAGAGGTGCTGCCGGGCGCCTTTTCTTCCGATCCTAAGATCAGCGCCGTTTTGCGCACGAATGCCGTGGAAAGGGAGTCTTTTGAGGAGAAAAGAAAGGCGGACAAACTTGCCAGAGGGTTGGCGGCGCTCAAGGCGGCCCCGGGATTCACCGACGAGGAACTTCCACGCGAATTCGCCAAGAATCGTGAGCTTCGCAAGGCTCGCCAACGCCACTGGCGTAGGATCATCGCAAAGAATCCACGGGCCTTTCCTCGCGTACCGCAAAGTCTGCAACGTGATGCCGAACTTCTGGCCAGCCTCCGGGGGAATCTGGGCCCTGAAATCCGCTCGAATCCGCTGCTCTGGGAGACGCTCCACGAGGCCATACGCGCTGACGAGTGCCTGCAGCGGGTGCATCGCATCGCGACCCGCGCCGGCGTTCGTTTGGCGCCCGAGGCAACCTCGGCGAAGGCTGCATGAGCGCGGGCGCCGCTCGGCCCCACAAACCTTTAACCTTCAAATGTAAATAGAAAGACATTCAGACAATATTAAGTTGTGGCTTGCTGCAGCTTGTGCAAATTGGGTCCCGCTGGGGCCCGTCATCACACCGTTCACCCTCAAAAATACATCCCTATGCCTGAGAATACGTTATACTCCATCCATCCGGCCCCGCCCACGCAGAATCCGACCGGCAGAAATCCCCAGAGTTACCTGCATGAAGCCGGTAATCTGCATCCTCAATTGGTGAATCAACTCCCAAACCTGCATTTGCCCCCGGGGGGGCTGCTGGATCGACACATGGTTCGGCATATTTGCCTGAATCCGAACGTCCATGTTCTTACGGCGTACGCCGTGGCGATGGCGTGGGGCGGGCAGGACATGGGGTATTTTCGAACATCGGTGGGGAGCCCCAGTCTGCCCGGCCTGCTGCTGCAGTTGAGGGGGAGTGTTAACAATCGGGCTGCCGACTTTGCAATCACTCAGACTGCCGCCGCGGCCATCCATGGTCTGGGAATCTCGTATTACACCAAACTGCTGTATTTTTTCCGTCCGTCCCCCGATGCCTACATCCTAGACCAGTGGACGGTGAAGTCTGCGAGGCTCCTATTCCACCCGTGCGGGGTCCATATGAGAGGAGACCTCCCCGATCCAAACACCACACCCGTCCAATATGAGTGGTTTTGCGCTGAGTTAGACCGCTTGGCGCCTCGTCTGTGGCCGGCCAATCCGGGTGCCAGCGGCGAGGCTGCGGAAGTTGCGATTTTTGACGAGGGACATGGGCGCGGCGAATGGAGAAAATATGTGGTGGCTCATTTTGAAAACGAGAGAGTCGCCCGGGCGGTCAGGAGCGGAGCGCAGTGTCTTACCACTCATCAGGACTTTAGTGACGGCTGGCTGGTGATTCGTGTCCAGGATGGTTTAGAGATACATGCCACCGGAGTGCGTGCGGGGGATGGGAAGACGTTGCGGGTTCTTTTGGCGCGCATCCGTGAGCTCAAGCCGCGTCGAGTGTTCTTTCCGGCGGGGACGGTGGCTCTTCCGGATTGGTTCCTCGCCGCGTGCGAATCGCTTGGCGTGGAGGTTGTGTATTGCGAGTTTGGTGAGGGGCCCGGTAGGAATCCGGAGGGAGATGCCGGTCAAGACCCGGTTGCAGGCCCGGTTGTAGGCCCCGCAGGGGCCGTGGATTTGATGCGCGACGAGATTCGCCGCCAGCATGAGATGCGGCGTGCCGAGATGCCCGGAATCCCTAGCGTCAGGTATCAGGGCCCTCCCCACCGCTTGTCGACGGGAATGACGCATAATCACCCGGCTCAAGGGGGGACGTTTCAGTATCATCTAAACGCCAATAGCGTGAGAGTGGATGTCTTCTTCGGGAATCCAAACAACTACGCTGCGCTTAACCATCGCAAAGGCGGGAATCACCAGTTCCCGGAGGCGCAGGCGAGGGGAAACGGCACACGGGCAGTGTCTGTCCAAGTCCCAAACCATCCTGCAGGCGTTGTCGCAACCGCTGGAAACGCGGTCGATGCCATGGTCCGCCTGTGGAACGGTTTGATGTGACGCCCAAGGCGTCGCCTCCTGCCTCGAAGTCGCATGAAGCGATGAGGGCTGGAGGCATGCCGGTTGAGCAAAAGCCAAAGGGCCTCGGTGGTTCTTAAAAGTCTTCAAAGCAAACCCATTCATTTCTTTCTACGCCTTATTTGACTCTTTTTTATGCCATATGACTTCACTCCCAAGGGTCTTGGAAAAGGCGTTGGCCGCGTTTCTAAACACAAAACAGCGTCCGGAGAAACCCGCCATCAGTACGAGATACTGGATGAAAAAATCGGCGCAAACGGGGAGGCCTCGTCCCGCCTGCTTCAGCGCACGGCGGAGGGCGATCCCTATCGCGCGCAGACGAAGATAAACGCATTCAATTTCCCGTTTACGGGCAACAGCGGGGGAGGGTGCTTTTTCCAGTGTTCTTATTGCTTCCTGCGCCAGCCTTTTTTTCAGATGCACCGCACGCTTCCGCACGGTCGCGAGATGGATGTCTCGCTCAATTTTGGGTCAGCCACGGAGGCGTTTCTGAGGAAAAACGCACATTTGCCTCAGTACATGAAGCGCGTGCAGTGGGGCGTTGCGACTGAAATGTGGCATCCTCGTACGGTCGGTTTGGGCAAACCCTTTGAGGGACTGAGGGCCTTTCAAAAATTCGGCCAGAATTGGATGCTTCACATTGTGACAAAATCTCCAAAGATTCTGGATTATGCCGAGCTTCTTGCCGAGATGAAGCATCAGGTGCAGGTGGAGGTGAGTTTTGTGACGTTGAACGAGGAGGCCTCCCGGATCTTTGAAACAGGCACCCCCAGCGTGCGGCAACGCTTGCACATTGTGGAAGAACTCTCGCGAAAGGGGGTTTTTGTGCGCGTCATGATGATGCCGTGCATGCGCGAATATGTGCTGCAGACGATTGAAAATGTCCGTCATATTGTTTTTGAGCATCGTGACACAGGGAAAAGAGCGGCGGGTTTCAAGCGCGTCAGCGAGCGAGACGGCAACGCCGGGGAAGACAAGGTGGGGCTTGAGTTGTACATCAGCAAACGCTGGAAAAAGCTTCCACCCGGGGAGAGTTGTCTCTGGAAACCTGTGATTCTCAAAGACTGGTCGGACCTCGCTCAGACGCAGGCGAGTTGGCGAAACTGGGGGGCCAGCGCCTACAAGCAGAAGGACCTGAACTATTACTATGTGGACGAACTCATCCAAGCGCATCAGGAGGCTCGCGCCCCAAAGCCTGAACGCGGCAGGGTGGAGGATCCGACGGCTGAATGCCTTGTTCAGTCTGGAGAGAGTGTCGTGGATGAAAACGGGAACTTCCGCACGGTGGAGGTGCGCGGGCACCACAAACCGAGGAGGGAGTGGAGTGGCGCAAAAACTCCACCCCTGGTCATGCGCAACATCATGGACTTTGGCTACCGACTGCACTCGAACATCGACTGGGTGGACTGCATTTAGCACCCCTCACAAACGCCCGCATCATTGATTCACCGCGCGAGATGAGTCGGGCCTGGCTTCACGAAGACCTTTTTCCAGACAATAGTTCCACAAATGATCAGGATAGCGCATCAGAAATGGGTTCAAACCTCCCGCCACGGCTGGATCGGAAAATGAAATATTCGGGGCCTAATGCAGTTGACCAAGCCGTAACTCACTTTAGGAGAGCTCAGCCAGCGGCGCAATTTGCGATCGTTCAACGGGCCATTCGTGGCCGGAATTGGACATTCCTCAGGGAATTGATTCTGCGAACAAACTGCGTGAGAGACGGGCTTGTCTGCGAGTTGCCTCTCGGTTTCCATCCGGGCAAGAAAGTGAGGATGGTTTGGAACGAGCGCCTGAAAATGACCGTTGCCGACTTCAACCGGCTTCCGGATCCACAGAAAGCGGAGCGGATTCTGGAGGCGGAGCGTCTCGGGCAGAATGGCTTCCTGAGGGTGCTCATTTTAAAAACCGATTGCGTGCGGGACGGTTTTATCGGGAAATTCCCAAAGTTATCCTGGAGGATGACCAGGGCAGTTAAAGCGGAATGGCAAAGGCAGGAGGCCGCTTTCGTCGATCGCTTCAGGCAGGCAACGGGTCGGGAGCGTGCGATGACTTTGCGAAGAATCTTCGAACTGAAGCAGTGGCGCGCATTGACCGTTCTGGTGGAATCGGGACGGATTGGGCTGCTTGGGCTGCCGGGAGAAATGCCCGATGTCATCAGTGAGCAACGGGCCTGTTATAAGCAATGGGAGGAGCAGATCATCGAGGCACTGGGACATTTTGCAGACCTGCCGCGCGCGCAAAAAAAGGAGGCTCTTTCCGACGCTCTTGTATTTCAGAAGACCCGTTTTATCAGGGAATTACTCATCGCTTCATGCGATGGTCTCGGGCAGTTTTTGGAATCAGTGCCGTGTGCGGTTCTTTCAGACGAGAAGGTGAATGAAAACTGGATGCACCTGCGTTTGGCGGAGTTGGAAAACTCGCAGGACCCGGCGCTCAAAGTGCTTTATAAAATGCAGCGTCTCCGCGCCGAGCCCGTGAACTACGCAGTGGCACGCCAGCGGGGCATTGAGGACGATGCGGCGCTTTTTTCCGCCTGGCGAGAGGGGTGGATCGCCTTCCTTCGAAGCCGGCGAGTATCCCGGAGGATGATTCCAAAATTGCTCTTAAACGACCCAGAAGTTGCCATTGGAGCCCGGAGTGAGGGCTTCGGAAAGCCCGGCGCCGCAACAACGCTGGGCGTTGAGAACCGCCGTACGCGGAAAATCCCCGCCGCTCCCGGGTCGCCTTCGGTGTCAGTGTTGGCTGTTTCATGCCTCGTGGGTGCGCCCGAGGGCGTATGGAGCGAGGGCGGGGTGACGGATACGCTCGAGTCAAGGGAGGCGTGGGCCTGGGCGTGGCGAATGCATCTGTTGTGGAACCCCGGTGATACGGCAGTGCCACCGTTACAACTTCAGAATATTCCTCAAATTCTGGAGGCGTGGGCGGCGCGGCGCATTTCAAATCTGGCCTCTGAATATTCGCTGGATGAGCATGGCATGCCATTCCCAGCTGACACCAACGTGACCTTGCTGAATGGCGGCCTTTTGGATGTTTGGGCCCACGCGTGGAATCAGTTTGCCCGCCGCGACGGTGCCCGGCGGGTGATTAATGTGGTTCCCCGCGAGTTGCGTTCGCACCCTTTGATGGAGGCGCTGTGCAGGGAAGGCCTCGTGTCCCTTCCTCAGGATATTGGGAGTGCGTTGGCTCATCCCGATGCATTGCAGCGGGAGCGGGGCTGCACGCGTCTGGTCGCTGAACTCAAGCGGATGCCGTTTCCGTTGGCGTTAATTCCTGAGGCTTTGCTTGAAAACTCCGAGGTTCTTTCTGCCTGGGGCAGGGGATGGCGGGATTTCTTCGAAAAGCAGGCAATGCCAAGCGAGGCTATTCCCAGCTTGTTGGCATCCCATGAGGCGGTTCTTCGGGCTTGGAGACAAGCGTGGAGCAGCGTGATCAAGCGGGGGGAGCTCATCCCCTGGCACTGCATCCCAATGTGTCTCCGCAGCGAGGAAAACTTTCGTCGCGAGGTTATTGAAAAATGGCTAGCGCACGCAAAGGAGCGAAAATGGATTCGCTCCGCCGTGCCTGATGGAATTGCCGAGAGAGAAGCGCTGTTTTTCCAGTGGCTCAAGGCGTGGTACATACTGCCGAAAAAGAGGCGGTTTTTAAGAAGCACGGGTAAAGAACCGTGGGTGCCAGAGCATCGGTGTGAATACTGGACACGGTTTTTGTGCAGCACCCCGGTCGATACGCTTGATTTGATCCCGAAGAAGTTTAGAAAGCTGGCAGCTGTGATGCGGGCGTGGACACAAGGGTGGTTGATGGCTCTCAAAGAAAACGCCGTGGATCCTGTGAAGATCCCCGGGAAGATTTTCGCGATGGCGGAGGGCTTTGAGGCTTTCCGAATGGGATGGATTGCAACGATGCGTACGGCTTCCTTGTCCTTCTGGGAGCTTCCAGAAGCTCTGCGGCAGGACCCCGGTGTTGTAGAATCCCTGCTTGAAGGATGGACCAGTCGCATCGAGTCCTTCTCAGAGCAGGATCTATGGCTGCTTCCGCCCAGGGCTTGGTTCAACCCGGTGACAGAATGTGAGGCGCCTCAAGCAGAGGACCGGAGCGTTTGTATGTCTGAGGGAGAAAAGGATTGGGAAACGTCGTTTCAGGAGGTTCCGCTTTCGCAACTGTGGATGGATGCCGGTTCGAGGATCCAGGCGAGTTTAAGAACGAAATGTCTCAAACTGTTTGCCCTCGATTCGGATAAGTTGAACGCGGCCCTTGACCGTCACATTGATAGGACTCCGTGAAGAGGTTGCAGAGGCAGTCCGTGAACTCGGTCGTGATGCACCTCTCCTCGCGGCATTGTTTGACAGGGTGCTGGCCCACAACTTTTAGTGCAGAAGCCTCCTTTCGGTTGGACGCGATGTGTGGAATTGAGGGCGCTATTGCTTCTCGAGGAGTACCACGGCGTTAGCCGAGGACACCGGGACACCGACAACTGCCGTGGGCGAGTTGAATGCCTTACTGCAGTTCACATTCACAAGTCGGATTACGGGTATATTTGGGGTCATGGTACTGTTCCCTGACGAGGGTGTAGTGTGGGGCGACAATCCGACTCAGTTCACACCATGCCTCGCAAAATGTTTTGTAGCCCTCTTTGCCCAGAAAATACCTAGTTCCTCCGGGTATCCCAAGATGGTGCCCAGTGAGGGCTTTCCAGCCAGCGGCTCCTTGTAATGCTTTTATAACGTCGGTCGACAAAATGGATTTGGCATTGTCGTGAAAACTTAAAGCAAAAGGTCCGTGACCTTTGTTATTCGATGGTGCAATGACGGCAATGTTAGGCTTACCATCGCCCCGTTCGATCTTAACTGTTTGAACCCAGTTTGATCGAGTATCTGAATGCAAAATTTTCATCTGATTAAAATCTAAACGGAAAAACTGTGATAGCCACTCGATTCCTGAACGGCTATATGCGAATTGTAGCTCTGGTGTGCAAGTGAATTGAGGATCCCCACAAACACATCCGGCATCAAAATCGTCCGAAGCGTTTAGCGGGACTACATTACACCATGATTCATCCCAAGGAGGCGGGTTCGGCCCGTGAACTGGGTTGTTTGTATTTATTTCAATCCCATTGCGCCAGTTCGGATTAATTTTGCAAAGCAGTTGATACAATGTTGGATAGACGCAGACCTGCCCAGCGTTTCCTCGAGTGCGGACCACATACCCGATGATTGGACCACCATCTTTGGTTTCAAAAATGTTAAACTGTCTTCCGACACAGCCTGGTGGAACCCCGCCGCCATCGTTACGTCTCCAAGTTTGAGCGGGTTTCAAATAGAGGGTTATGTTTGACATCACACTCAATCGACAGAATTTTGCCTGACTTTAGTTAATTTTCTAAGGCAGAGGAAGGAGCTCCCCAAACGAGTCCCGCAAGTACCGCTTCACAAGGCCCGGTTCCGGTGCTGGGAAATGCTCGCCTGTGCGGGCAGTCTTCGTAATGCATACCAACGGAAATGTCCTCACCACGTTTTGCGAGGGCTCTCGTGCAACCAGATACCATAGCCCCTCGCTCGAGGTCAGGTGGTATGGCTCGAGGGTGTAGACCTCCTCCGCATCCTGAATTACAACCTCAATTTGCGCACGCTCGTAGGCCGCCTCGCCGAGGGATTGAAACACACCTTCTGCGATGCTGCTCCCCTCCCTTGGGCGGATCGAAAAAACCTCGCCCATATCACGGGTCTGTTTCCAGAGGTCCGTTTCAAGCAGGGATTCGAAAAACTCCCGGACATCACCCCACAGTGGCGTTCCCACTAGGGAGTCCAGTCCGTTTCTGAGCATCAGCAGGACCGCAAAGGTGGGTTTGGGAAGGCTCCCGTAGCGTTTTGTGAAGGTCTCCAACAGGCTGGGATGCAGCTTGTTGGGGTCCCAATTGTAAAACCAGCGGTGCTGGGTTTCATCATATTGCACCGGGTAGCCGAGATTGCTCAGAAACGTAATCGCACTGTCGATCTGTTTATCCGACAAGCTCAGCGGGCTGACGATTCGAAGTTTCAGCGCCAGGGCGATGTCTGGTTTTGTCAGACTTTTGCCGGGCTTGGATTCAGCGATCAGCTCATGAATCCGGAGCACGTTGCGAAGGAGTTTGTAGTTTGCCATAGGGGAGGGGGCTTGAGGTGGCCGAAGGCAGGCAGGCAATGGAAGCCTGGTACATTGCACCAAATGGACGGCAAGCGCATCGTTTTTTCGACGTCCTTTCATGCCTCCGGGCCTTCCATTGTTTCCGTGGGATGCCCAGCGCCGCGGTGCCGGCCGGGGCCTGTCAGCGCAGGCCGAACCGAAGCGACTATTCAGAGTTTGGGCGTCCTTCTCCGGCGGATTTTTTGGCAATAAAATCCTCCAGAAAAGGGAGAAATGCCTCAAGGGTGGGTTCGGGACCGCCGCCGTGATTGAGATGCCTGCCGTTGGAATCCCATTCGCAAAACAGACTTTTTCTTCCCTTCACGTAACCCGAGTACCGCTCGAGAGTATAGTAATTGAGCGTCCATTCTTTTTGGCGCCCTGGGCCGGGATTCTCAGGATTTGGCTCTCCCCAAGTCATGAGATCCTCCTCCTCAATTTTTGAAACAATCGCCACAAAATACGCCTCCGTCGCTTCATGTGGAGGCGGCATTTCTACAACAAGGCATGGAAGATTGGCGAAAGAATGCCGCGTGATCTTGAAGTCTGACGGTGTGTAATGGCGGACGGAGCCGTCTTCGATCAGCATATCGGTGGCTTCCAAAAGAGCCTCAAGGCGGGAGTTGAGGACCGCCTTGGGTCCTTCCGTGAAGAAGGAAAAAATCTCGCTCATGAAATGCACTGAAACATCCAAAAGGGCTCTGTGTGCGAAGGCGTAATGATGCGGGGACCAGCGATCGTCCTCGGGTGAATTTTGTTGCATTTTTAATTTGATAAACAGAGTTGGAGAAGGTCTTTAGGTTGCAAAGATTTAATTTAAGTAATATTTATTAAGGTGAAATAAAATTATTGCTTTTAACCGTTAAACCTCAATGTTCCAGATGTCGCACCGCAGGCTGTAGCTGTCAGTCCACATTTCCTTAATCTCCGATAAATCGACGACTACTGGAGAATGCGGCTTCTCCGTGGTAATCCCTTCCAGAAGGGTTTTACCGAAGATTCTTGTCAGTTTGACGTCCTTGATCGAGGAGACCAATTTCTTGTTTTTCGAGATGTGAATGATGTCTGGATTTATTGCGATCCGTTTCTCGTTGTTCTGTTCCTTGAAACGAGCGAGGCCCATGCCTTTGATCTTAAGAGGAATCGCAAACTGGTCGTTGTCGACCGCCAATAGCGCCGATATTTGATCTGAACCGATTTCAGTTATTTTTATGGTGGTCATTCGGATTGTATTTGTTTGATGGAGAGGAAAAGACAAAAGGTGGATGACGATTCAAGTTTTTGGGCGGCTTGCGCAGCGAGCGTGTTCGCCCTTGATGCCCTGCCTTCTTCAAGGGCCCTGGCCAAAGCAAAGTCCTGAAGGAACGCGAGAAAAGTTTCTTTGTCCGGGACAGGCCCTTTCCCGTAGTTGCAATGGCAGCCCAGATCCCACTCGCAAAATTTGGTGGCGTTTTCACCCCGGTGATTTGACGCACGCTCGAGGGTGTAAAAGTTCACCGGACCTTCTGCGGCGTCCGGTTGCGGCAAGATCCTGCCGCTTGAACCCGCTTCCTGCGCGCTTGTTTCGGCTTCCTGGTCCCGTGATACAACCGCCGCAAAATAAGCTTCGCCGGTTCTTTCCGGCGGCGGCATGGAAACGAGGACGCAGGGGGTGCTTCCGAACAAGTGGTGGGAAACTTTGATGTCCTCCGCTTCAAACGGGCGCACCGAGTTGTCCTGCACCAGTGCGTCGGCTGAGCGCAGGAGTTCCTTGAGCTTGGAAGTGAGTTCCCTCGCGGGGGCGCTTCGCAGGTGCGCAAAGATACCGCTCCCCAAACGCCTTGATAAATTCAGGAGCACTTGGTGGACAAACAGGTAGTGATGCGGGGACCAGCGATCCCGGTTCGGGGTGTTTAGAGACATGGTGAAGAAGAGGCTGCAAAATCAACCGAAGCGCGCGCTTGGACGGTCTACCGGCGAGGCGACGTGTTCAGTCTTGCACACGCTGTCGCTCAGTCGTGTCGGGCGAGATTTTGCGCCGTGTCTCATGTCCTAAACCGGTATCTCCTTGGTGCAGCCCTGAGCGGTCGTATGAGCTCAACCGCGCCTGCACGAGGTCACCCGAGACGCCCGCAAAAATAATCATTCACAGGCACCAAGGCGCTGTGGCGGAGGCTTGTTTTAATCAAAAACGAGTCGAGATAAACGGTTCTGAGCCCGCGCGCCCCCTGCCTCTCCCAGTCCAACGCCTGCCCGGCGGATATTCCCGGCGGATCAGGGACTTTCACGTCCGCGCACCACCCCATCAGGCGAAGGATGGCTGGTGCATCCTGCATGAACAGACTGGATTAAGTTCGGATTCATTTATACATTCATGCATGGCCCGATGGATCTATCATAATCCTCCCGAAACCGCCCCCAAGAGCGAGCAGGACACCGCCCGTCACCTCGTCCATCTCGACGACGAATTCACCATCCGGTGGGGCTTTTATTACACCGCGAAGAACTCCGGCCTGTTTCGAGAGGGCGATTTTGTGATCCAGGGGCCCGACGGCCATATTCTGGTGATGGAAGCCAAGGGCGGCCAACCCCGGTGCAATCCGCGTACCGGCGAGTGGAGCCTTGCGGACGGCAAAAATCCGTTCCCGCAACTCGACGCCGAAGGGGCGGGCGTCGTCGACAAGATCCTGGCCAAGGCGGATGAGTTGGGGGTTCCCGCGCCCTTCATCGACCGGGTTCTGGCGGTGCCGGACCTCGAACTCGCGGCAGAGTGCGAGCACCACGAGGGCGTCCCTCGCGCGCGCTTTGCAACCGCGGGCGACTTGCGCGGGTTCGCGCGCTGGTGGGCGCGGCGTTTCGCGAACGTGCGCAAGAATGGTTCGCTCGAGGATGCCCGCCGCATTTTTGAGTCGGTGTTCACCATCGGTCTGCCGGCGACGGCAAACCGGCGGACGCTGGACTTCGCGGACCGCATTATCGAGCAGCAGACGGAATGCAGTTACGAGCTGCTGGATGCGTTGTCGGAGAACCATCAACTCCTTTTCAACGGCGGCCCCGGGACGGGCAAGACGTGGCTGGCGATCGAGCAGGCTCTGCGCGCGACGCGGGAGGGGGCGAGGGTTTTGTTCCTGTGTTACAACATCCAGTTGGAGAGCTGGCTGAGGCAGGTTTGCGGAAGGCTGAGCCGTGACATTCATGTGTTCAGCTACCAGTCTCTTGGCGCGATGTTGCTGAACCGTCCGCATCCGTCCTCCCACGGTTCGCGCGAGGAGGAGACCCGGTATTTTGAGGAGGAGTTGCCGCGCCTGTTGTGGGCCCGGGTGAACCAGCCCGAGTTCCGGCCGCTCTTTGACACACTGGTCGTGGACGAGGCGCAGGACCACAACACGTCTCCCGCGATCGAAGAGGGGGCGGGGCCCGGTTGGTGGCCCATTTATTTCGCGCTGCTTCGGGGTGGGAGGAATGCGCCGGTATCGATTTTTTACGACTGCGAGCAGAGGTTTGTCCGCCGAGCGGGGGCCTTTGAACCTGAGGTGCTCCGGGGCGTGCTGCAGAATCCGGTGGGTGTTGTGGTGCGCAACCCTGTGCGGTTTACGCGCCAGTTGCGCCGCTATTTCCGGGGGCTGATCTGCGGGCACACCGCGGAGTTGCTCCGAGACATGTCGCATTCGAAGGTGATCCTGCCGCAGGGACCGGAGCCTGAGGTGTTTGAAAATGTGGGGGAGGCGGCGGAGGGGGAGGTGTGTGCGAGGATCATCCGTGGCTGGCTGGAGAGTTGTGCGGCGCGGCCGCATGAGATCTTGTTGTTGCACGCGGGCTCGAGGCCGCCTGAATGGCTACGGGCGGGGAATGAGGCTGGGGTGCGTTTTTTCGCTGGGGATCCGGCGGCCCAGCCCGGGGACGCGATATTGGCGGTGTCGATCAACCGGGCGAAGGGGTTGGACCGGCGTGCGGTGGTGGTGACGGGGCTGCTTGCTTGGGAGGAGGCGTCGCAGGACGCTTACGCGGCGAAGACGTTCGTGCAAGGCGTGACGCGCGCCCGCCAGCTGCTGGCGGTGGTGGTGCGGGGCGGGTGAGGGGGATGGAGAGGGGCGGGTGCGGGGCGGAAGTGATTGTAATGACAAATATTTAAGTCGAAAGAATCGACAAATGGCGTCAGATCATTAGATCTTAAAAAAAACTGTAATCAAAAAATGAAAACCATTCAGGTGGTAGCGGCAGTGATAGAACGGGATGGGAAAGTGCTTTGCGTGCAGCGTGGCCCACACAAATTTTCGTACATCCATGAGAAGTGGGAGTTTCCGGGGGGGAAGGTTGAGGTGGCTGAATCCAATGAGGATGCGCTTCAACGTGAAATTTACGAGGAGTTAGAACTACGCATTCAGGTTGAATCGCACATTAAAACTGTGAGGCATCAATACCCCGACTTTTGCATAGAGATGGCGGCCTATCGCTGCAGAATTCGAGGAGAGTCCCCGTGTGTGCAGGTTCGCCTCAAAGAACACTTGGCATTTCAATGGTTAAGCCCATGTGAAATTGAATTTGACCGATTGGATTGGGCTGCAGCTGATCTCCCGATCATTTCGGCTTTAAAATCCTAGGTCAACGTGAACGATTTGCAGCATTCGCCGGAGCAGTCAAAACTCGTACTCAACGCACGGCCTCGAGGATCGAGAGTTTTGAGTTCTATTCTGGACGAGTTGCGGACGTGCAGTTCGTTCAAGTTTTGCGTCGCATTTGTCAACCAGGAGGGTGTGGCTTGTTTGCTCCAGGCGTTGGCCGATCTCAAAAATCGAGGAGTGAAGGGACAAATTTTGGTCTCTCAGTACTTGAATTTCACAGACCCAGTTGCTCTACGCACCCTTTCGTTGCTCGGCAACATCGAGGTGAAAATTGCAACAGAGGGCGCAATGCATTCTAAAGGGTATTATTTTGACCATGCCGGCTTTCGCCGTTTTATCATTGGAAGCAGTAATTGGACGGCAGCAGCGCTATCGACGAATACAGAGTTGAACATACGAGTTCAGACTCCTTCAGAAAGTGTTCTATCCAAAGAGGTTGATTTCGATTTTGAAGCTCAATATCGAGGCGCTGAACATGTAACCCCAGAATTTATTGAGGGTTACGAGCGCATTTATTCCAATCGTTTGAGCGAAAATTCTTCATGGGGAGCAGCAAGGATTATGGATGTTGCCGAAAGGCTAGAGCCAATCCTGACCCCGAATAAAATGCAGGTTGAAGCACTAGGCTCTCTTGCAAGGTTGCGCGAAGCTGGAAAAACGAAGGCACTCATCGTTTCTGCGACAGGCACAGGCAAAACGCTTCTTTCTGCTTTTGACGCAAAGGCGGTTGGGGCCAGCAGGCTTCTTTTTGTCGTACATCGCGAAAATATCGCGCGGGCCGCTATGCTTTCGTTCAAGCGAGTCTTTGGTCACACCAGATCGTATGGTCTGTATTGCGGGAGGGAGAGGAGTATTGATGCAGATTTTATCTTTTCCACGGTGCAAACATTGTCGAGAGAGGAGCACCACGGAAGATTTTCGAAAACATCTTTTGATTACATTGTCGTAGATGAATCTCACCGCACGGAAGCGGCCTCCTACAGGCGGTTCATTGAGTATTTCGCCCCAAGTTTTTTACTTGGGATGACGGCAACCCCCGAACGTTCCGACGGAGCCGATGTTTTTCGATACTTCGACTATAATATTGCATATGAAATCAGGCTTCACCACGCCCTGGAATTACAAATCCTCTGTCCGTTTCACTATTTTGGAGTTGCTGATTTGGCAATTGATGGAGATCCAGTAGAAGATTTATCGGTATTTAATCGGCTGATTGGAGACGAAAGGATTAAATTAATCGTTGAAAAGGCACGGTTTTATGGGTGTTATAATGGGATTGTACGAGGCCTGATCTTCTGTACGCTTGTTGAAGAGGCTCGTTTTTTGAGCGAAGGACTAAACCGTCTTGGGTATCGTACAATTGCTTTGAGTGGGGAAGATTCAGAGGAATTGCGTGAGGAGACTATCCGTCGGCTTGAGGCCCCCGTAAATAGTGCACAACGCTTGGACTATATCATAACCGTTGATATTTTTAATGAAGGGATCGATATACCACTTGTTAATCAGATAATACTACTCAGGGCGACTAAGTCAGCCATTGTTTTTGTTCAGCAACTCGGTCGCGGCTTGAGAAAAATTCCTTTTGAGGACAAATTTTTGACCGTAATCGACTTCATAGGAAATTACGCGAATAATTACCTGATTCCAACAGCTTTATATGGCGATCGATCCTACACGAAAGACAGGATTCGCAGGCTTTTGGTAGAAGCGAGTGAGCCCCTTCCAGGAACTTCGACAATCAATTTTGATCCGATTGCCAAGGAGCGTATTTTTGAAAGCGTAAACTCGGCGAGAACGGAGCTAATTTCATCACTGCGGTCAGATTTTAAAGCTCTCCAACTCCGAGTTGGAAGGTTGCCGATGATGATGGATTTTATCCTACATGATTCTCGAGATCCTGCCGCGTTCTCCAACTACTCAAAGTCATTCTACGGATTCGCGAGAGGCCAGGGGCCGGAGCTTGTCCCTCCTCTTAGTGATCGCGCCGTAAGGGTCTTGGAAATCCTTTCCGCGGATGCCCTCAATGGAAAGTCCATTGAAGAGCCTGTGTTGATGGACTTGCTTTTGAAATCGCGAAATGTACCGACCGAGCATTTAAAGCAGCACTTGCTGGATGTCTATGCATTAAACTTAGATGACAAGCGGTTGGATTCACTCTTTAGCAGCGTAAATCTTCGATTCCTTCGAAAAACCGTAAACCAAACCCTGGTTGGTGCAGGAGAAGCGGTTGGAGTAAATTGGGTCGGGAGACAAGGTGATTGCTTTCACCGCCTCCCGGATTTTGAAGATTTTTTACAAGAGAAGCCCTTCAAGGAATTTCTTCAAGATTTAATCCGTTACGCTATTCATCGATTTAAAGACGGGTTTGAGCAGAGTAATTTTTATGGCGGATTTCAGCTTTACAGAAAGTATAGCCGTGCCGATGTCTTCCGTATTCTCGGTGTTTGTGAGAACCCGGTTGCGCAGAATGTAGGTGGATATGTTGTTGCAGCCGACAAATCGTGGTGTCCTTTGTTCGTTACCTATAAAAAGAGTCAAAACCAGTCGTTGACTACCCATTACAAAGATACCTTTATAAATCGGGAGGAAATGCTTTGGTTTTCAAAAAACAGGAGGTATTTGACAAGCCCGGACGTGTGTTTTTTTCGGGAGGCCTCCGAGCGCCAAAGGATCCTGTTGTTTGTGCAGAAGAGTAATGACGAAGGAATGGAGTTTTACTATCTGGGAGACGTCCGACCACGGCCGGAGACCTTCGCTGAAGAATTTATGTCAGGCGATGAAGGAAGGCCTCTACCCGTCGTCAGAATGCGAATATCCCTGGTTCACCCGGTTCGAGAATCCCTTACGCGTACATCACCGAATGATGAGGGCAGAGAAGTGATCAATGCCAGAGATTGCTCGCAGGCGGAGGCAGAGTCCGACGGCGAGTCATGTGATGTTCCGGACGCACGGAGGTTCAGCCGTGTCCGGTCTGTGGCGGTTGAAGCGGGCCGGGTATAGCGTTTTTACGGGAGACGATTTGGCGGGGATGGGCTGTCCGTTGGTTGAGGGCGGCGAGATTTATGCGGTGTTCGACGTCGAGTTTGACGGGGAATACGCGGCCTGCCGCTGGGACGGGGCGGCGGTCAATGAGCGACTGCTCGCGTTGGAACGGCGGCGGGGCCACCTGTGGCAGGGCCTGTACCGGCGCTCGCCCGATCCGCGCGTGCTGGGGCTGGGGGAGCTGTTGCAGGCGCGGTTGTGAGCCACGGTTTGGCTTCGAGAACGGATGAGCGTTCCACGGCGTACCTCTTGACTGCACGCTTTCCACTCGCTCCCAGAATGGAGAGCAGAAGCCCGTCGAAACGCACAGTCTCGATTTTGCGGTTCTTGGCCGTATTGAGGTGCTTCGCTCGAGGACTTGGCTGCAAGGCGAGGCTTGCGGAGGACTCAACATCGGAGCAAAGGAAAGATATGGGCGATGAGCGAAACTGTAAGTCACTGGTTCATGCCCAATGCCAGTACTTTAATACAGCCCGCTGCGGAGGCGTTCAACTCCATGCTCCTGAATTTGATCTGCCCATCCCGTAAAAGCGGACTGGCGGGCGCCACCTTAATGGGTTAACATGAACCCATGTCAACGGCTTCCGAGCAAACCAAAAGAGTGTACCCTAAGCCCGACATTTTGCGACTCAACGTCATTGAGCAATTGGAGCGATTGCCCGATGAGGGAGTTGCCGTGCTTCATGATCTGGCGCAAGAATTAGAACTTCGTGCCGCTTGGGCTGATTTCTCGCAGGGGTTGGCTGCTGACTGGGCAGTTGGCAAATATGCCGATCTGGATGGTGCACTTATTGCGGCACGGGAATCCATAAAGGCATCGCGGATTGGATGATCGTCTGCATTGATACGTGTGTCCTTTTGCAGGCGGCAAAAGCGGGACACCCTTCTCATGTTCTTTTCGACGCATGGTTTCAACGTCGCTTTCGGTGGGCGGTGAGTAATGAGATACTCATAGAGTACCAAGAGATCATAGTCCTACACAGCGGCGTTCATCGCTGGAATCAACTCGGTAAAGTCTTCTGGCTTGCCGAAACCGTCGGTGACCTTGTTGTGAAGGTGCAACCCGCTTACCGGTTTCAAGTGATTGCAACCGATCCAGACGATAATAAGTTCACGGATTGCGCGATCACAGCGAATGCAGATTACGTGATCACAAACGACGCTCACTTTAAGCCCCTGGCGTCTGCTGGGTATAGGCCGCAACCCATATCTCCCGATGAATTCATTCGGTTGCATATTTCAATATAGAGTATCTAAATTGTTCATATAAAAGTGATTAATAGAAATGAACATGCTCTGTTAATGGAAGGGATCGGGCATGGTGTGATGAGATTATTTTTTCGTGCGCATTTCGCCGGGGACTGAAAGGACCGCGGCCCTGGGAAACTGCGGCACGCCGGACTCGCTCGCGAATCAATCTACAGAAACCTTGTTACACCGCCTTTCCGGGCGGTTGCCATGGTGAGGGCACCGAGTCCGAGGTAGATTCTTCCCGAGTGGCAACGCGACTCACTCTTGTTACAAAGGGTTTGTCAGACTAGCCTTTGACCGTGGTCAGAAGCATCGCCATTGAAGACGTCTACAACGACCCGCACAAGCTGGATGCTTTTCTGGGAACCGGCGAATCCGTGGTTATGCTCAAAGAAGGGCGGGAGGTGGCCCATTTGATGCCGATTCTTCCGAGTAGTAGGATCGGGAAGCTGGAGACCGCCAACTCTGGAAAACCGGATTTCCGGACGCGCTTTCTCGGGATGTGGGGCGCTGACGCGTTTCAGAGCCAGAGGGCTGTTTCAGAGGACTTCGCGCAACTGCGCAGCGGTCGGGAATTGTGAAGGCGTTTGCAGAAACGAGCTTCCTGTTTGCCTTCTACTTCCCTCGGGTCGGCTCGGAACAGGCGATTCAAAAAGTGGAGACGACACGGGAAGGCCTCGTGCTCAGCTCTCTTGTCAGGCGCACAAGGACTCTACCTTCTCCGGTCCCTCTTGAATCTGAGCCAAAGTCACCTGGGAATCATGCTTCGTCATAGATAGGAAGCATTTCGTTTCCAATGGCTTGAGCGATGTGGCGGTTAAGCCTCGAGCAAAGGTCGACCCGTGCGCCAAGAATCCGGGACAACTCCTCGCCATAAACAAAATAGTCCAAGCCCAGGCGGCTCAAGGCTTCGGGATGAAACTCCGCCAATATATCGACGTCGCTCCGCGTTGGATCAAAGTCCTCTCTCAGAACCGAGCCAAAGAGGCTCATACGGCGGATTCCACGGTCCTTGCAAAAGGCCGCTACCTGCCGAGTATCAATCTGAATGGGTAGTTCTGCGACCGACATTTGGTGAACCATACAACACAACTGAGGGTGATGCAAACAGCGCGCCCACATGACAAATCACAGAATGGAGGATGCAGGTGAAATTGCAGGGTTTGTGAAGATCCGACAGGGCGCTGAGAAGGAAAAAACCGTCTGAGTGACGGAACATTCATGAGACTGGAAAATTCGGTGTACCCAGGCCGGTCAGAACGTGACCCGAAGGCCCTCTGCCTCGGCGAGTTTCTTCTGGTTCGCGTCGAAGGTCAGGAAACGGTCGGCACGCCGGGAGAGAGCGGTGGCAACATGCAGGATGTCAAACGCCCGGTGCCCTTTTTCCGCCGTGTACATGCCCGAGAGGCGTTTGGCTTCACGTAGGATGTCCGCCAGATTGCAAATTTCCAGCCGGAGCCTGCCTGTCGCACAGTCAGACGCATACTGGGCCAGAAACCGGGCCGCATTCCCAGACCCCAGCCGCCCCGCGAATTCCGCGAAACGAAGCGCATTGCGAAGCTCGAAGTCAGCCAGTTCAGAAATGCAGACCATTTGCCCAGTCTCCCGGAGCCAGCTTACGGCCGCGGGCGTGTGCACATCGTTCCCGTACACGGCAAAAAGAAAACTCGTGTCTGCGAAAACTACCATCGGCCTCCTGATTCCTTTCGGAGTTCAGAGGATTCAGCGGCGCTCAGCCGGATCTCCCGGGACCGGTCCCGGCTCACTGCGGCGCTTAGATTCCAGTCCACCTTTTCCAAATCAGCCAAGCCTGGCGCGGGACTCAAACGGGCGACCGGTTTGCCCCGCCGGGTGATGGTGATTTCTTCGCCGGCAGAGATCCACGCCAGAAGCCGCGAGTAGTGGTTGCGGAGATCTCGAACTGTGGCGGTCTTCATTGTGCTACATTATCAGAGCACAATGGGAGTTTCAAGATGGCTCGCGCGTTTCGCCATCCCATGAAGCCCAGATTTGCAGAATTTCTGCTTTTCTGTATACTTGAGTCATGCAAACGACCCTTTCTGTCTCCGGCCGCGGCCTCATCGCCCTGCCGGCAGCCATGCGCAAAGCCGCCGGGATTCGCCCTCAAGACAGTCTCATCGCCGAGATCACCGCGGAGGGCATCCTTCTGCGGCCCGCCGTCACATTGCCGGTGGAAATATATTCACGCGAACGCACTGCCGAATTTGACGCCGCGGAATCCGACCTGGCACAGGCTTTGGAGCTGGCCAAACGCCGCAAAAAATAAAGGCGCATGCGAATTTTCCTCGATGCAAACATCCTTTTTTCCGCAGGAAAAAGCGACGGCGCGATGCGCTGCTTTTTGGGGATCCTGAAGTCCGGTGGCCACACGCTGGTGGCCGATGCCTATGTTTTGGAGAAAGCCCGGAGGAACTTGGAGGCGAAGTTTCCCGAATCCCTGAAGGATTTTGAGGTTTTGCTCAACCAACTCGAGTCCTCCGCGACGCTTCGGTATTTCCTTCCTCCCGAGATCGCGCCCGAACTCCCCGGAAAAGACCGCCCCGTGCTGGCTGCCGCCATCCAGAGCCGGTGTCATGTTTTGCTGACGGGCGACAAGACGCATTTCGGCCCGCTCTACGGCAAGAATCTGGAAGGCATCACGATTCACTCTCCTGCCAGCTTGGCCAGCCAACTCAGCAGTTAATCCGCCGCAGTTCCTCCAGGATTTGAGGTGAGAATGTTTTGCAGAATATGCCGCACTACCGCACCCGTGCGTCCCTGGCCCGCGCTGCAATGCACGAGCACAGGCTTCGGAAGTGATCCATACGCCTCGCACGCCTTTGCCAAACCTGCCAGACTCGGCTGCTCGTAGTCCTTGAGCGGGACATGCAAAGCGGATTGCGGCTATGGTTCCGCTGGCGCCGCGTTATGAAACCGCTGCGAGGCTTTTGAGCCATTTTTCGCGGGCACCCTCCAACAGGTTGGTAGCGTAGTCGCGGTAGTGCTTAGGCGCCGGTACCTTCGGGACGTATAGCTCGTCCATTCCCGGAAAACCGGCTTGGTTCGACTCAAACACCTTCGTGACACCGTTCAGCATGACCACCCAGGCTCCTCCCTGGCGATGCCCCGCCTTTTCATGGAACATTCGGCCGCCTTCTTCTTCCACAATGCGCTGCAATTCTTCGTATGGACGTCTTTTCATGGTGTGTTGTTTTTTTGATATTTGTTTTGTTGGCAGGTGATCGCTCAACCGGTCCTTCCCGGAACGCCCTGATTTTGCCGGCTCGTCTTAATTCAGGACCGGATGTTCGCAATCACTTTTCAGAGGGTGGACGATTTTTATTCCTCCACCGGCACTCCGACAAACTTCCGGAATTGCACCCCGTCCTTCGGAATCCAGATGGGATTGACGCCCGCGGGCAGCTCCTCCGCGCGCATGTAAATGCGGTCGGGAGCGTTCGAAAAATAGAGGTACAACGCCGGGCACAGCCAGCCCTTCATTGGTTCGCCGCAGATCTCGCCGTGGTACCAGTTGCCCTCCTCCTCGCTGCCTCCCGCGATTTTTTGGATCACCGCATGGCTGCCTTCGAAGGGCTGGTGGCTGAAAATCATGCGGAATCCTGACGAGGCGCGCGGAATGCCGTGATGCTCCACAACCTTGCTGATGATTTCCGTCATGCCCGAGACAAAGGCCTCCTCCTTGAGACCGGCCCGTTCATCGTCGAAGACCCAGCAGCCCCGGGTCATGTAGGGATATAATTCTAATGTAGTGTTCATGATAAGTCTGGTTTTGTGGTCTGCGACGGAGGGCGCAACTGCTGCACCTCTAACCCCGCGTGATCACAGTATTGCACACGGCGGATCACCGGTTGTTTGGCGCCATGCCGGCCGGCCGGTCTCACGGCTTAACGCACGAGGACGAGGGGCTGTTTCGAGGTCGGGGGGAGGTTCCGCGAGACGACTGTCTTATTCTGGAAATCCCGCGCCCGGAGCGCCCGCGGGAGCGTGTGTAAAAATGTAGCATGCCCCGTTCAAAAAACACCCCACGTGAAACAGCGGTCGGTTCCCGGCAGCTCGTCATCAACTTCGAAGACGACGCCACGCAATGGTTTCAAGCCCTTAGCGCAGCCGTGTCGGCGCAGCCCCAGGAAATTGAAGTCCAGTTTGTGGGCGGCTGCGTCGCTCCTCCCTACGAAATTATCGCATTACGCAATGCGTTGCTCGGAATCCCGCGCCCCATCCGCTTGGTGACCACCGCTCTGGTCTCGCTTCCCCCAATGACATGCGCTGCCTGGCTCGTCGGCGATGAACGGCGGATCGCGAAGGACGCCGTCGTCTGGATTCCAGAACTTCCCGATGACATCCTTCGCCACGGACTGCGCCGTCCTCATCGCGCTTCGAGTGAGGGAGGTGTCAAGAAGGCTTCAGGAACAGGGGAGGCTGTGGGCGTGGACGAGGAGGATCTTGAGGACGACGACGATGCGGACGAGGCCGAGGATCCCGTTCCCTTTGGACGCCCCAAAAGTCGGCTGGGACGTCAAAGATGCGAGCGGGATTTACGAACGCTCGCGGATGCCTGCAACGAATGGTTTCCCTGCTTTGAGTTCCGCGGTGGGTGTCTGACGTATGATGATCTTGTGGTCTGGGACGTGGTGAAGCCCGAGTGGTGTTTCGGTGGGCGCGGGGTTAGGAACAGACCAGAGGCACCCGTCAACAGGGAGCGGACAAGTGTGCAGGTCAAAGAAAGCCGGGCTCCCGAGGGGATGGAAAACAGCGGAAAGACTGACGTCCAGGCGCCGGTGCACTGTGGGAAGGTGGACCTCGACGGGCAGAAACCCGAGCAGAGCACCAAGGGCGAACATGCGCCTTCAACGGAAGCGTCCCATGGCTCTGGCGCAGCATCTGAGCCACAAACTGCAACAAAACCCTCAGACCTATGAAATCCAAAATACCCACGCTCACCCCAATGCTCGCCATCGTTGGCAGCATGTTAACGTCCTGTTCTTCGGTCAAACGGGATGACCACAGTTCTTTCTATTTTTACCAGCATCAGGCCGCGCCTCCACGGCAGGTCGTGGAAACTGTGACGACAAACTCCACCCG
>CANJPY010000040.1 GCA_947476255.1 Chthoniobacteraceae bacterium
ATCAAGCGCAACACGTGCCGGACTCCTTCGTCGTTCCAGCGAAAATCCGGCCGGAAACGATACCCAACTTTGTAAAGCGCGGGGAATTGGGCCACGAGCTGAGCGCACCCACCGATGAGCGTTCCGATGGACAGGCCGATCAATGCCCTTGGACCGAAGGACGGATCCAGCCAGTAAGCGAGCCCGACGCCCCCGACGATGGAGCCGATATTAAAAAAACTCGAGGCCATGGCGGGCGCGCCGAAGACATCCTTCGAATTCAGCAACCCCATGGTGAGGGCCGCCAAAGACACCAGCAGAATAAACGGAAACATGATCTGCGTGAGCAGGACCGTGAGCGCCGCCTTCTCGGGCGCGAACCCTCCGGCGAGCATGTCCACGAGGGAGGGTGCAAGTAGAACACCGCAGAGAACAAGAATACTCAGGACGATCGTGGCCAGTGTGGCGACTTTGTTCGCCAACGCCCACGCGGAGGCATCATCACCGGTGGCTGTTTTTTTGGAAAAGACGGTGACGAAGGCCGTGGAAAGCGCTCCCTCGGCAAAAAGATCGCGCAGCAAATTGGGGATTCGAAACGCGACCTTGAAGGCGTCCATGGCGAGACCCGCCCCGAAGAGACGGGCGAGGATGAGTTCGCGCGCCAGCCCCAAAAGACGACTGCACAAAACGGCGAGGCCCACAATCCCTGCGGCCCGGGTATTTAATTCACGACGAGGTACACTCACTTTGATCACATTGAAGAGCAAGCGCGTGCGCGCCAAGGCTCACTTGGGTTCATTTTTATCGGAACGGCTTCAAGACGGGCTCCACCCGAGGCGGCGGACCCGCCGGCGAGACGGGCTCCACTTTGGGCGGCGCGTCATTGCCCGCAGGCGCCACAGGAAGCACTTGGGGTGGAGCGCTGCCGGAGGCCGGGGAAGGCGCCGGGGACGCTCCGCCGCCCTGGGAAACGCTGGGCGCAAAAAACGACGCCCCCCCCTCGCTTGAAGTGCGAAACGCCATTGCAGGATACCGTTGCTCGGGAGCCGCGTTCATGACCTCGATCCAGACCGGCAGCGCCATGGTCGCCCCATACCCCTGCGCCACCGTGCGCTGCGGCTTGTCAAACCCCACCCACACACCGGCCGTCAAACTCGTCGTGAAGCCAATGAACCACGCATCCTTGTAGTCATCCGTGGTCCCCGTTTTGCCAGCGGCAGGTTTCTTGAATCCCGATGTACGCGCGGCCGCAGCCGTGCCCCGGTCCATGACCTTCGTCAAAACTCCCGTCAAAGTCGCACACGCTCCGGGCTGCAATACCGCTCGCATGCTCGAGGGCGCGCGATACAAAGTCGTCCCACCGGAATCGTCCACGCGTTCAATCAAAAAGGGTTTCCGCATCCGGCCGGCGTTCGGAAAAACCGTGTACGCCGTGGTCATCCGCAACAAACTCGCCTCGAACGCGCCCAAATACGCCGAAGGACGCAGCGGCATCTTTTCAAGCCCCACGGCTCCCGCCACGCGTGCGACCTCATTGAGTCCCGCCTGCTCCCCCACCCTCACCGTGGCCGTGTTTCGCGACTGCACCAACCCGTCCTCCACAGAAATCATTCCCTTGAAGGTCCCATCCGAATTTCCCGGCGACCACGTCGGCGCCCCCCGCACTTCACCTCGTTGAATCGGTGCATCACTCACACTCGAACTTGGGCTCAAGCCCCGTCCAAAGGCCGCCAGATACACAAACGGCTTAAACGTTGACCCCACAGGACGCTCCGAAAGCAGCGCGCGATTGTACCGGCTGTCCGCGTACTCGCGCCCCCCGACCAACGCCCGAATACCCCCCGTGCGATTGTCGAGCACCACGACCGAGCCCTGCAAATAAGCGGGATCCAACTCCGCTTCCCTCGCCTCTTTCGTAAATTCCGCCTTACGGGGGTGGGCGTATTTCGGCTGACCTTCAATCTTGGTCAGATGGTTGTTTAAGGCGGTCTGCGCGGTATCCTGCAAAACCGGATCCAGAGAGGTATAGATGCGCAAACCGCTTTCTCCCACCTGATCGTCGGAAAGCACTTTGTTGAGCTCCCGAACCACAGCGTCCATCACATAATTTTCCTGAACCGTCAGACGTCGTTTCGGGTTGAGCACAATCGGCTCTTCCTTCGCCCGCTCCGCCTGCGCCGGAGGAATCACTTCCAACTTCACAAGCCGCTCCAAGACCGTATCCCTTTCGCGCAGCGCACCGGCGTAATTTGTCACGGGGGAAAAACGCGAGGGGCCCCTGATGATTCCCGCGAGCAACGCCGCCTCGCCAAGCGAGAGATCCAAAGCACGCTTGTTGAAATACGCCTGACTCGCGGTCTCGATTCCGAAAACACCGGCCCCGAAATAAATCCGGTTCATGTAGTGCTCCAGAATTTCTTCCTTGGAATAGTATTTTTCGATGCGTACCGAGACGAACGCTTCGAGAATTTTGCGATGCATATTCTTCCCCCCGAGAGGAAAGGAATTACGGGCCAGCTGCTGGGTAATGGTGCTCGCCCCCTGCACTTGCGAACTGGAAACAACGTTCCGAGCGATGGCCCGCAGAATGCCCACCGGATCCACCCCCGAATGTCTGTAAAAACGCGAGTCTTCACGGGCGAGCAACGACTTGAGAAAAAACGGTGAAACCTGCTTGATCGGCACCACCAGCCTGTTTTCTCCCTGCAAGCGTCCATAGGGCTTCCCGTCCCGATCAAACACGGTGGAGCGCTCCCGGATTTGCTGGACGTCGCTCATGTCCAGCTGCGCCGCCCAAAAGGCGTAAACACCTCCCACGACGGTGCACAACAAAGCCCCCCACATCGTCAAAAACAACAACAACCTCCGGACACGGCGCCCAAATCCAGAGGACGGAAGAGGAGGTTGAGCGCCTAGCGAGCGGGGACGACGAGGCTTTGAGGGTGGCAGCGGCACGGGTGAGCAAAAACGGGGTGAACCTCATCCTAATGAATCCAGCGGTGATGCATAACGATTTTATCAGGCGTCCGTACGATTAACCCGCCGCCTGTCGCTCCACCCGGGAGCCAATGCCCGTGAAAAGGTCCCAAGGAATGGTTCCCGCCCGCTCCGCGAGCTCCGAAACGGAAAGCGCCTCCCCGCCCTGCGCGCCCAGCAGGACGACCTCCGTGCCTGCACAAACCCCCTCCACCCGCGAAACGTCCACCATGATTTGATCCATCGTCACACGCCCCAATACCGAACACCGACGCCCCCCAACCAACACCTCCGCACCTCGCCCTGAAAGATGCCGCCGATAACCGTCCGCATACCCCACGGCCAGCGTTGCCACTTTCATCGGTTCCTTCGCCACGAAAGTGGAGCCATACGATATGCCATCCCCCGCAGCCACCTCGCGAACGAGCGTCACCCGTGTTTTCCAAGTCAATACTGGCTTCAAGGCAGACTGAAATTCAGGCCGGGGCGAACAACCGTACAAGGCCAGTCCCGCACGGAAAAGTTCGCGGGCGGAGTCAGGAAATCCAATCATGCCTGCGCTATTGGCAATGTGCACCGGTCCATCGACCAGACGCTGCTCCCGCATCGCGCGCGCCAGCGCGTCAAACCGCAGTGCCTGGCGCCTTGTGAAATCATCGTCCTCATCGGCGGACGGAAAGTGCGAGCCAAGCCCCGTCACGCGCACTCCGGAAAGCGCTTGAATCTGGGCGGCCAGCGCGAGAGCCCCGCTTTCACAGACGCCCACACGCCCCATCCCCGTATCCACTGCAAGGTGGACCGCCACCGGACCCGAGCGGGCGCAGGCGGCAAAGGCAGCCGCTTCCTCAAAATTCGAAACAACTGGAACAAAGCCTTCCGCCGCAATCCAAGAGCGTTCCTCGGGCAACGCCGGCCCCAGAATCAAGACCGGCAGCCCGGGAGCAAGCGCACGGACGTGCCTCGCCTCTTGAAAATTCGCCACGGCCAGCCACTCCACAAGACCCCTGAGGACAGGAAGAACACGGTCTACACCGTGTCCATAGGCATCGGCTTTTACGACCGCCATCAACGCGGCGCCCTCAGGAGCGCGAGCGCGCAGAGCGGCCACATTGTGCCGAAGTGCCGCTGCGCTGACTTCTGCCCAGCAACGGGGACCAGATGGAGGTAAAAGATTCACCTCCCCTGCTTAATTTAATTTTAAATTGAAGGAAAGCACGCGGGAGGACCGAATCCCAAAGCCTTCACCCTCACACAGGCCCTGTTAGCCGATATATTTAGTGGGGAGGGACGTCATCAGACGGGAGGAATGAGCCAACACAACACACTACGCGGGCCGTCTTTGGAAACCGCAGCAGGCCATCAAAAACGTTCGAAGCTTTTGCTCGTAGACGACCATCCGCTCTTGCGTCTGGGAGTGCGCACGCTGCTCTCAAAGGACTCCAAACTGCAAGTCGTTGCAGAATGTGAAGACGCCCGCAGCACCCTCGCCTACCTGCGTACGGAAAGTCTGGATGCCATCATTTTAGACATCACCTTACAAGGAGGAAGCGATGGCTTGGAACTGATCAAAAGCGTCATGTCTGAACACCCGAAGATGCATATCTTAGTGCTGAGTGCGCACGATGAAAACCTCTACGCCATGAGGGCGCTGGCGGCAGGCGCTCTGGGTTACTTGATGAAAGGCATTGCTCCAGAGACTCTCCGGGCGGCCGTCCACAATATCCTAGCCGGGCAAGTGGTCGTAAGCAAACATCTTGAAAAGAGTCTTGTGCAGTGCGCCATTGGGGGGGGGACACGCCCCGCGGCCGCCTCTCCGCTTTCGGACCGCGAGTTGGAGATCCTCCTGAGGATCGGAAGAGGCCAGTCCTCCTGCGAAATCGCGTCTTTCCTTGGCATCGCTCTCAAAACGGTGGAAACCCACCGCGCCAACATGAGGCGCAAACTTTTCCTCAAAACAGGCGCTGAATTACTCCGCTACGCCGTTGCCTGGAGCCACGCTGAAGAACATACCAACTCCGGCAAACCAAGGAACTACGCACAAGCCTCGCTCCCATAGAGGCACCGTAGTCAAAACGGACGCTCCGCGGTCCTGCGTGTTTTTCCGGCGCGCGGTTAGGTCGCGCGGTTAGGTCGCGGCATGCGGTTGGGACAGGCGGACCAACCCAAGCGGTTGGGATTCGCGCCTGACCCCGTTTTCACCCCGTTTTCACCCCGTTTTGATGCATCAAAAAGGGGCGGCTGCATGCGTTTCCAGCGCCCAGCCCAGACTGGGGAAAAGCGCTCGCGTCTCAAACCACCTCAAACCACCTCAAACCACCTCTGGCTGCATCAACAGCAGAAGCAGCGACTGCCCACGGACAAACAGGTTCAGCGCAGCATGTTTTCACGTGTGTACACTTGCAGTGAACACGTTGCCTGCGAATAAAGCGCCCCCAATTCGGACCCGTTCGTGATCCAAATTTTGTCCCCATCTGGAAGGTCACTCGCGTACTTCCAAACACAGCCGCAGCCGTTTTCACTCAAACACTGCTTAATCTCCGCCGCAGAAAGAGGCAGAACCCTTTTTTCGAAACCGGGCACCAACTTCTGGACGAAAATGCCGTCCGCAATGCCCTCGTTAAAAGTGACGTATATTTTCTTGCCGGCCTTGACGAAAAGAAGGCCCTTTTCGAGGACCTGCACTGGTTTCCCGTACCTTTCGATGCAGCGCTCTTTGGACTCACCAATGCGTGCGTGAAGACAGTCCCGCCCGCCAAAGAAAATCGCCGAAACAAGAACCAAAATCCTTAATTGCACCTCGGGACGCTACCCCCGTTGGGCTTTCCTGTAACGCGCCTTTGCAAAATATTTACATTTCATTCACTCACATCTTTTCTGGCATCCCTTTTGCTAAACTGTTCCCCCCCCTCATGCTTCGACGTGATTTTCTCTCCGCCTCAACCGCTCTCTGGGCGGGTTCGTTTTTGGCCCAAGCCGCCCAAGCCGCCCAAGCCGCCCAGCCCGAACCAACCACAGAAACAATTCAGCCTCTGAGTGTTGCAGCCCTTGGCCACACCGGACGCGGCAATTACGGCCATGGCCTCGACACCCTCTGGCTGACCCTCCCGCAAACCAAGGTAGCCGCAGTGTCCGACCCCGATCCAGCGGGGCTTGCGGCGTCCCAAAAACGATTTTCAGACGCAAAACCCTTCCGGGATTACCGCCGGATGCTCGAAGAGATCCGCCCGGACATTGCCGCCATCTGCCCCCGCCATGTGGATCAACACCACGCCATGATTCTCGCAGCCGTTGAGACCGGAGTACGGGGCATCTATATTGAAAAACCGTTCGTGCGCACCCCTGCAGAAGCGGACGACGTGGTGCGCCTATGCACGGAACATGGCGTGCGCCTCGCCATTGCCCACCGCAACCGCTACCACCCTGCGCTTCCAGTGCTCGCAGATTTGCTGGGAAACGGAGAGTTCGGCACACCTCTTGAGATACGGGCACGAGGCAAAGAAGACAAACGCGGGGGAGCCCTGGACCTCTGGATACTGGGCTCTCATGTCCTCAATCTTGGCGTGTTTTTTGCCGGAAAACCCCTCGCCTGTTCTGCTGCAATCTTCCTGCAAGGAACCTTTGCCACAGCGCAGAAGATTGAGGACGGACCGGAAGGCGTCGGGCCCATTCTTGGAGACGAAGTCCACGCAAGATTCGAAACGGAAAAAGGCATCCCCCTTTTCTTTGACTCTAAGAAAGACGCCTCGGAGCGCTCCGCAGGATTCGGTCTTCAAATCATCTGCACCGGAGGAGTGATCGACTTGCGGATGGATGCCGAACCCATGATTCAGGTTCTCAAAGGCAATCCTTTCAAACCCGCTTCCGATTCCCGTGCATGGGTACCAATTACGAGCGGAGGCGTGGGCGTCCCCGAACCGCTCCCGAATATCCGCGCTTTGGTCGCGGGACATCAACAGCCTGCACTGGATCTGATTTCCTGTATGGAAAGCGGCAAACAACCGCTCTGCGGCCCTGAAGATGGACGCACCGTAATTGAGATGATCCACTCCATATTTGCCTCCCACACGCAAAAAAGCGCCCGGATACCGCTGCCCCTTACGAAAAGATCACACGCCCTTTCGTCCTAAGGTGAGCGATCCAAGTCGGCCTAAGCGCATCAGGACATTGAGACTTTAGAACGCTGCAAGCGCGCTACGGGCCACCAGAGCCTCTGCACCGACTCGAGCACTTCCTGCGCCCTTTGCCTGCGCCCTTTGTCTGCGCCCTTTGTCTTACTCCCCGAGTCGCACGACCCGCTGAACCCTGTCGTTCCTGTCGTAGGTAATTTCATAGGAAAGTTTCTTTCCACTAAACACGGCCTCTGTCGGAGTGCCCGCGATTTCCCAAACCCCGGAAGTCGCGATATCCAGAGTTCCATGCGCAAAAGCGCGCCCCACTTTCGCTTCCTTGCTATAACCCTGCGTAAAGGTAAAGAGATCCACTCGATTCATGCCAACCAACCGACTGGTCAAGGGCTGCCCAAATTCCTCAAGGATCGCTTTGCGGCTGGTTCCCATGGTCAGAATTCCCAAATCCTTCTTATCCGGCTGTTCAGCCGCCATAAATACCGAACACCCGCTCTGGGCTAGGCTCAGGAGCAGAACCACAAACGGGAAAGCGTTTTTAAAGAAGGCGCTTTTAATCAAAGCAAGCAAAGTGTCCCAGCGCGGAACACTCGATTTTTTAAACCTAACAGTTTGCATAGCTCGGGACTTCAGCAGAATTCGCTAACCCTTACCACTGCTTGCTGAAAGAGCAAATCCAGAAAGAAACTTTTGTTTCAACGGACGCCGAGGATCTAAAGCGAGTTAAATACGACTCCTCACAAGGTGCCTTGCGTTTGGCAAGTCTTCCGCAGGCTATCTTGCTCCCGTCGTGGCCTTCAGCCTGCGCACAGTGCGGCCCAAGACCCACTGGCTAGTCACCTGCGTAGCGATGGCACGCTCGGGGACGCCCTGCTGCCCGTTGTGGATCATCGAAACCACAAGATCCACCGCCGCCTCGCCCACGAGATCATTCCGCTGGTCCATCCCCGCCCAATACGACCTTTGCTGGCGCCACTCATACTGGATCAACCCTATTTGCCGTGGCACTTCCACCCCGCAAACCGACAACCACCGCTCCACTTCATGATACAAAGTGAACAACACATCCGGGCGCACCTGTTTGAGCCACGCGGAAAAGTGCGCAATATCTTTGCGCGCCTCAGCGATTTTTGTAAACGGCACCAGGGCCTCCTCTCCCGCACGAAACCGCTGCTGCCCGATTAAATATCCAGCCGTAAAACGCCCGTCAATCAGCGCATCAATCACCGGATCCAACACCAGCGCGGGACGCCTGTACCCGAGTTCCCAAGCGTGTTCGTACGCTTTAAGCGCCAGACTGTATTGGTCGGATCCCGCGAAAGACAATTCGGGGGAGCGGACGCGCACGCCAGTCACCACCGCTGGAAATTCGTCCCAAACTGCGCGCATGCGCTCGGGCAACTGGTTGGAGCGCAACAAACCCACCACCAGGGCGCCGCGTATTCCACGCGCCCTCAAAATGGAGGCAAGCCGCTTTCCGCTGATCGCAGGATCCTGCAGCCAGAACTCGTCCAGCCCATAGCCCAGTTCCGCCGCCCGCTTGCGCGCCCCCGCCACATAGACGGGCACCGTCGGGTGCGTGCGAAACGCTTCTCGATCCTCGTTGGCATTCAGGAGCGCCAGCGTCGCCTCAAAACGAGCGGACCCGGTGCGGCGCAACTCCGCCATCAGACAACCGACGGCCGCATTTCTTCTGTAACCAATGGCCGCGGCAGCCGCTTCGACGACAGAGCGTGTGTCTGAGGAAATCCGCGGGCTTCCGCGCAAAGCGAGGCTCACGGTATTTTTGGAAAAACCGGCATGAGCCGCGACTTGAGCCATGGAGGGACGCTGCATGCCTGTATTACTGTCAAACAAATCCAGGGCATGCAACTCTTCCTCGCTGCTCTAATTTGAAAAGCAGTTTCAGTATGCGATCAGCACCCGAACCTCACCCGTTTATCCCAACCCTCATGAGCCATTTCCCCGATATTCCCGTCATTCGTTACGAAGGCACTGCAAGCGACAATCCGCTGGCCTTCCGCCACTACAACGCCTCTGAAAAAGTAGGGCACAAAACCATGGCCGAACACTTGCGTTTTGGCGCCGCCTACTGGCACGTGATGCGCAATGGGCTCTCCGATCCCTTTGGCGCCCCCACCGCGCTCATGCCTTGGGACGACGGTTCTGACTCTCTCGCCAACGCGCTCAAGCGTGTGCCTGTGTTTTTCGAATTTCTCGAGAAAACAACCATCCCCTATTACTGTTTTCACGACCGCGACATCTCGCCGGAAGGCGCTTCCTTGGCGGAAACTCACAAGAATCTGGATGCCGTAGTCGCCGCATTTGAAGCCCAACAAAAACAGACGGGGAAGAAGTTGCTCTGGGGCACGGCGTGCCTTTTCGCACACCCGCGTTACGCTCACGGCGCTGGAACCTCTCCCTCGGCTGACGTATTCGCCTATGCGGCCTCGCAGGTGAAACACGCTCTGGAAGCCACCCACCGACTGGGCGGCGAGGGGTACGTATTCTGGGGCGGTCGCGAAGGGTACGCCACACTTCTGAACACCAACATGAAGCGCGAGTTGGACCACCTCGCCACGCTCTTGCACATGGCAGTGGATCACGCAAAAAAAATCGGTTTCAAGGGCCAGTTTTATATCGAACCCAAGCCGCGGGAACCCTCCACCCACCAGTACGACTCCGACGCAGCTGCCTGCCTGAATTTTCTGCGCGAATATCACTTGCTCGAACACTTTAAACTCAACCTCGAAACCAACCACGCAACGCTGGCAGGGCACACCATGGAGCACGAAATGGAAGTGGCCATCGCTGCCAACGCCCTTGGTTCGGTTGACGCCAACCGCGGAGATACCCTCCTGGGCTGGGATACAGACCAGTTCCCGAGCGACCTGTATCTCACCACGAACATCATGCTGCGTGTTCTCAAAATGGGCGGGTTTACAACGGGCGGTCTGAATTTCGACGCCAAACGCCGGCGCGAATCGCACGAGCCCTCCGATCTTTTCCACGCGCATGTAGGCGGGATGGATGCTTTTGCGTACGGCCTCAAAGCCGCGCACCGGATCATCGAGAGCGGAAAACTCAACCAGTTCGTGGCAAACCGTTACTCCAGCTTTGACTCTGGAATAGGCGCGAAAGTCGAGTCTCGGACCACTTCTCTGGAAGACCTCAACCAGTATGCGCTCGGCATCCACCCCCCTGTACTGCCTAGCGGCCGCCAGGAGATGCTCGAAAATCTCATCAACGCGCAGATCTTCGGTTAACCAAATCGGTTTACCTAATCGTTTTTGTCGGTGCAGCGAAGCGACCGGTGTCATGCCGGTCGCTTTCGTTGTTTAGTCCCTCTGCTTTTTTAAAGTACTGAGAAGCCAGATGGCGAAAAGAGCGCGCCCACGGCTCTACTTTTGCCAACGCCCTGAGCGTGTCGCTAATGCCGGAAGTTCTTCGGTACGATACTGGGTTTTCCCAACAGCCCCCCACATGGGCACTCCCGTGGCACGCAAGAAATGGCCACTCATGCTTTCCGCAGTATGACACCCCCAACTCCGGACATAGGCGTCTTTAGAGAAAATTCCGGGTCGAAGTTTCACGAGATCGTTTTCATGCAGCCAGACCTTCGAGCAGCTATCAATGTAGTTGGAATAGTCAAACATCCAGCAGGCTTTGTTTGAATGCCCAAAATACTCCAAATCAGCAATTTTCACCTTCTCCCGATCCCGGCCCGCATTCAAATACGCGAGAAGTTCGGAGGTCTTTGAAAAATAAACACGCTTCACCTTGTAAGCATCACGCACGGAATCAATGATTGGAACGAGATCTTTCTTCTCCTCCCCCGCCCGCCTCAAATAAGCAGGCCGATAAACCAGCCATGTGATTTGGGCCTCCGGATTTTTCTCTCGGATCTGCTGAATGCGAATACGCGCCGCCCGCACAAAATTCATCCACCAACGGTCATGCGGCGGCGTCTTGTACTGCTCCCATTGATAAAGCGACACCCCACCCGAAATAATAATCACCTCGGGGGGAGGCTCCGCCTTCAGGGATGAAAGCGCCGAAAAAAAGATAACAAGGCCAAACAATAAAGCACGCATAGGCAAGTCCCGGAGCACAGGGAGACAGTTTTCCCAACCTTAAATCGTCTGACTCAAGTACCCGCCGTCCACACGGATGTCCGTGCCAGTGACAAAGCTGGAAGCCGCATGGCTGGCCAGGAACACACAGGCTCCAATCAGTTCATGGGACTGGCCAAAGCGCTTCATCGGCGTGTGCCCCCAAATGGCTTGAGTCCGAGCCGACGGCGAACCATCGGGTTGAAACAAGAGCGCGCGATTTTGTTCGGCGGGGAAAAAGCCGGGGGTAATGGAATTCACCCGAACTCCCTTGGGCGCCCATTCTCGAGCCAAGAATTGAGTCAAATTCAACACTGCCGCCTTGGCTGAAGAGTAGGCGACAACACGGGAAAGCGGCAAATGCGCGGACACACTCGCAATGTTGATGATGCTTCCACGCCCGCGCTCGCACATTCCAGGCCCAAAGACCTGACAGGGCACCAGCGCCCCGCCCACCAAGTTTAAGTCAAAAGCAGAAACCCAGTCCTGAGTTTGGATATCTTCGATGGGCAAAGCTTCAGTGACCGTGACCTTTGGATCGTTGCCCCCCGCCGCATTCACCAAGATCGTTGGCGCACCCAATTCTGCCGTCAACTTGGCAAGAGCCGCCTCCACGGAAGACCTCTGCGAGGCGTCCGCTTCCACAAAAACCGCCGTTCCCCCGGACTTACGAATGGCCTCAGCCCTTGCCTCACCACGTTCAGCATTACGCCCAAGAACAGCCACGTGCGCGCCCGCTGCGGCAAGTCCTTCCGCGAGTGCACCGCCCAAAACCCCCGTTCCACCCAGCACGACGGCAACTTCTCCGGCCAAATTAAAAAGTGTACTCATGATCATAAAAGTAATGAACGCTTCCAGACCACCATTTGGGAAGCTCCAACGCAAGCGTCCGTAAATGATTCCTTTCGGACAGGCCAAATCCGGGCCAAAAAACATCCTGCCCTCGCCTGCAGCGTTGCGGAGTCGCCCGTATTTATCTTATCCGTGCGGCCGCCGTGACGACCGCTTCTGTTTAAAAGGGGCACAATCATGGCACGCGCTCTTGCCTACTCCGTTCAAAGATCGCCAACGGCTTCAGCTGTGTTAGGAAATGGCCTTGTGTATGACGTAGCCATTATCGGTGGGGGGCCAGCGGGCGCGACGTGTGCAACTCTCTGCGCAAGCCAAGGGCGGAGCGTTCTGCTTCTGGAAAGATCTCAGTTTCCCCGCGATAAAGTTTGCGGAGACTGCCTGAATCCCCTTGCTTGGATCGTTCTAGAACAACTGGGACTGCGCGAACGCACTCTCTTCCTGCCACACTCAGTGCTGGAAGGTGTTCGTTTTATCGGCACGAACGGCTTGTCCGTTCGTGTTCCCTTGCCTCACAGCCCCCAGCCTGAGCTTGGAATCAGTCGCTCCCAACTCGACCAACTGCTGCTCACACGCGCCCGTGAAGCGGGTGTAATCATTCACGAAAACACGCCCCTCAAAAAATTGCGCCGCCTTCCCTCAGGCTGGCAACTGGAGTGCGACAAGGGAGTGTTTGAAGCCCAACAACTGGTCGCTGCCGATGGCCGAAACTCGACCGTAGCGCGGCAACTCGGACTGCTGCCGCCCCCCCTCGCTGATGACCGCATCGCCGTACAAACTCACCTGCCCCAGCCTGCATGCCTCAACAAGGACGTGGTCCTCCAGTTTGTCCGCGAAGGTTATGCAGGGCTCGCCCCCATAGGAAACAACCTCGCAAATCTGTGTCTCGTAAGCAGGCCACGCGATCTGGCAGCCATCAAATCGTGGGCAACCGCACAGTTCGACCTCTCCGAGGGACAAACGTGGCGGAGTATCGCCCCCCTGCGACGGATGCCGCTGGCCCCCACGCAACCCCGACTCTGGCTCACAGGCGACACCGCTCAAGTCGTGGAACCCTTTACCGGCGAAGGCATCGCCTACGCACTACGCACGGGGGCCCTCTGCGCGGAAGCGCTCCTACTGGACAACCCCGCCCTGTACGCAACGCGTCACGCGGCTCTTTACCGCGGCCGCCTCTGGGTCAACCATCTCGCACGCTGGGCATGCCTCAACCCAAAGGGCGGCTCCGCCCTCTTACTCTTGGGACGTGTCTTCCCCCCTTTCTTGCAACTCCTCACCAGAAAAGTCGTCGCCAAACAACCACTCCTCTACCCCCAAATTCCTTAACCCCGCCCCTCACCGCCGCCCCCCAAAGTCCCACCTATTTTCCATCCTGCGATCGCACCGCGCCCGGCTTCTCCAGCCCCCCCCCTTTCAACAACCGGAACATCTCCGAGTCGGTCGAAAGCAGCAACGTCGTGTCTTTTGTGAAAGTGGTGCGGTAGGTCTCCAGCGTTTTTAGAAAACTATAAAACTCAGGCGCCTTGGGATTGCCCCCAAAAGACTTCGCATACAGCGCCGACGCACTCGCATCCGCCTCCCCACGGATCTGCTGTGCCTTCAAGTAGGCCCCTGACTGGATCTCGCTCAGATCGCGTTCTTTCTGGCCCGCAATCTTGGCGGCCTCCCCCTCGCCCTCGGAACGGAAGCGCTGCGCAATTTGCTGCCGCTCGCTTATCATCCGCTGGTAAATGCGCTCAAGAACGTCGGGATTGTAGTTCACCCTCTTGAGGCGCAAATCCAAAAGCTCGATTCCAAACTCCGCCAGTTTGCGCCCCGCCGCCGCCGCAATTTCCTGCTCCACCTTAAGCCTGCCCACACGTATCGCAGGCAGCACCCCCACGGCCCCGGGCCCATCCGTCTTCAAAGACTCATCCCGCACAGGCTGACGCAGCGGATCCGTACGAACGATCTCGATGAGCTCGTGCCGCGCCACCGCATTGCGCGTGTCACTCCCCAAAATGTCCTCCAAACGGGACTGCGCACTGCGCTCGTCACGCAAACGCACAAAGTAGGTTTTAGGATCCGCAATACGCCAGCGAGCAAAGGTTTCCACCCGGATGTACGTTTTGTCCTTGGTTGGAATAGCCACCGGCGCCCCGTCCCATTCCAGAAACCGCTTGTCCAGCCGGTGCACCTCCTGAATGAAGGGCAGCTTAAAGTGCAGGCCCGGCTCTACCACCGGCTCCCCCACAGGCTTGCCAAACTGGGTTAAAATCACCTGGTCCGACTGACTCACCGTGTAAAAAACACCGGAGGCCGCCACCAAAAAGAGGAGGCTTAAGGTTAGTAAAAGAAACGCGCCCACTTTTTTCATAAATTACCGACCCTCCTGTTTTCTCGGGTTCCCAGAACCAGACGGCGCCGGCGGCGGGGCCGCCAAGGATTGCACCGGCCCCAGGGGAAGCACCGGCAACAACTGGCGCAGCCCGTCATCAACGATGACTTTCTGCCCCGCATTCGGAAGGGCCTCCGCCAAAGTCTCCAGATACAGCCGGGTTCGCGTCGCCTCGGGAGCCAGCAGGTACTGCGTAAACTGGAGGTTAAAGGATGCCACATCCCCCTCCGCTTCGTTGACGCGCTTAAACCGGTATCCCTCCGCGGCGCTGACCGTTTGTTCGGCCTGGCCACGGGCGCGAGGAACTGCCTTGTTGTACTCGCCCACCGCCATATTGATGGCGCTCGCGCGGTCCTGCTGCGCCTTGTTCACCTCGTTGAAGGAGGCCTCCACCTGCTTGGGGGGATTGACATCCTTGAGTTGCACCCCGTCCACCCTGATCCCGAGCTGATAGCGCCGCGCCAACTCCTGAATCCGCGCAAGAGCCGCCACCTCAATCTCCTGCCTCCCCACCGTGATCACCTCATCCACGGTGCGATCTCCCACCACCTCGCGCATCGCCGCTTCCGAAAGGTCCCTCAAGGTCAATTCCGGATGCCGCACGTCGAACAAAAACTCCCTCGGATTATCAATACGGTACTGCACCACCCACTCCACCAGCGCCGCATTGAGATCCCCAGTCACCATGGATTTTTCGTCCAGCAGGTTCTTTCCCGGCTGGTAAGGATTGGTGAATCCCGGTGTGGAAAAACCAAATTCAAGCTTTAACTGCCGCCTTGTGGGGAGCACTAAAACTTCCTCCATTCCCAGAGGGAGCTTGAAATGCAAGCCCGGCTCCACAATCCGCACAAACTTTCCGAACCGCAAAAGCACCCCCTCGGACTCCGCCTCCACCGTGTAAAAACACGTCCATAACACGGCCGAGGCAGCCAGTAAAAAAAACGCTGCGAGGCGGGATTTAGAGCCGAAAAACGACTGCAAATCCCGATACGGATTCCCCGAACCGCCATAAATATCAGCCATAAATTAATAAACCATAAACTACGCGTGTGATGCAACAAGGACAACCGGACCGGCGGTCGTGGCACGCCGTGGCACGCCCAGCCCGATCATGCGAAAAGCCAGAGGCTGCAAAGTATTTTTTGCCGCCGGGTTCACGCCGGGTTCACGCCGGGTTCACGCTGGGTTCACGCAAAATGAGACTGGCACGATTCACACTGGCGGCTGCCACCAACGAATACGCACATACACGTAGTCACCCCGGGCAAGCACTCCCATGGCAAGGCGCGCCCCCCGCAGCACCCCCGAGTGCCACCCCCCCTCACTCATCCACTGGTGCAATACCAACGACTCCGAGAGCTCAAAAAAAGGGGCCTCAAAAAACTCCCGCAGCTCGCTCAATCCAAAATCATCGTTCGCCCACCATTCCAAGCACACCGCGCCCCCCCCTCCCGACACAAGGGCCCGCCGCCAAGAGGCCCCCCAGGCAAACCCCTCCCAACGCTCAAACCTGAATTTATCCCCCTCCTCATAAACAGGCTCCTCCCCCAGAGCCTCCTCAAAATAGCGCACCACCGCCTTCAGCGACGGCGGCACCCTGCTCCGGGAAGCCTCCACTTCCATCGGTGCATCCTTCTCCAAAGCCCCTTGGGCTGGAAAACACCCCTCGTCCTGAAACGAAACCTGAAACGAAACCTGAAACGAAACCTGAAACGCAACGGAATTGAAGCCCCCCAAATACCTGGGCGTGACCATGGAGCGTTTCCCGGGAAAATTACCGGGCACCAATCCCGCCACTGCGGGAACCCGCAATCCCGCCACTGCGGGAACGTTCAATCCACCCACAGAAGGCGCGCAACGGCCCGCCCCCGCCCCCTCTACAGCCCCAAAAGGGTGTGAATGGCACCACGCCTCAAAAGTTCCAAACCCGAGCCGCCCCCGCGGGCCACGGCGCGCTCTGGATGCATTCCCCCCGCGTGAGGCGATTGCCCAGCCTGCTTCCCCCCACGCTGTGTCCCCCCACCCTGCGGCGAGGGAATCCCGAGCCCCCGCCCGTCCCTTCTCCGATGCACAGGTCCAAGCCCCAGCCCCAGCGTCGTCACCTCTGCATCGCACTCTTGGTCCTCCTTCAAAACCTCCCTCAAAACCTCCTCCAACAGGCTCCGCCCAAGCGCCCAGAATACCCGTCCACAAAACCAAAAGCCCCCTGCTCCAGCCTCCCCAAAAACGCCACCCACCCCTCGCCCAAACAAAGGGCCCCGCGCATAGACCGCTTGTCAGCAATCCCCCGAACACCCCCTTCCGCCACGACCCTGTCCACGCTGTCCACGCTGTCCACGCTGTCCACGCTGTCCATGCTGTCCATGCTGTCCATGCTGGTCGCAAGATCGATTCCCCAATGCGGGATTCCCCCACGCGTCCTCCCGCCCCTGAGCTGCCACCGCCAAGGTTTTCGGTCTCCATAATATCCCCCTCCTCCCCCTTGCTACGTAGAAAGGGACGGCAAAGCCTTATTAAAACGCTCCAATTTTTTGAATTGCTTGAATATGAATAAGCTTCGCCCAAAAAATACCGGCCTTTCGCGCCGCCAGTTCTCGCATCTTCCAAACACAGTTTGAAACAAACCCTAGAAAACTTTGCGAGTGCCGCTTGCCATATAGACTCCACTCATCTTACTTGCTGCTTTTTCTCCTCCATGAGACGTCCCTTATTTCACCAAGTCTTTTTCCTACTCACCGCTGGCGCACTACTCCTCGCCTCCGCAGAAGCCTCTGCCGAGACCCCGCCCCCAAGCAAGGGGACCGTATTCTCAGCAAAGGCGAAGCGGAAAAGAAAAGCAGCCCGACGGCCCGCGCCCATGACCAAGGAGACGCCCGGAGGCATTCCACGCATCCATGCGGCGTCCGCCATTTTAATCGACGCTCAATCGGGCCGGGTTTTGCACAGCGTCAATCCAGATCAGGAACGCGCCGTGGCAAGCACGCAAAAGCTCATGACGGCTCTACTTGTGGCGGAGGCCGGCGGCCTGGATAAGACGGTGCGAGTGGAAGCCAGCGATACGTGGGCAGAGCCGTCCAAGCTCGACATCAAAGTAGGCGAGGTTTATCGGAAAAGCGACCTGCTGAGGATTTTACTTGTTAAAAGCATGAATGATGTTGCGCGCGCCCTTGCACGAGACAACGCAGGCAGCGTGGAAGCTTTCGCAAAAAAAATGAACGCCAAGGCGGAGCAACTCGGGATGAAAAACTCCCACTTTGTGAACCCCAATGGGCTTCCGGCCGAAGGCCAGCATTCCTGCGCGCGCGACATGGCAAAGCTGGCAGCCGCCGCCTACAAGGTAAAAGCCATCCGAGAAATCGTTTGCCTCAAGGAACTTCAATGGCAGCATCCAAACGGGCAGGTCAGTGATTTCCACAATACAAACCGGGTGCTTTCGAGCTTAAAAGCCTGCAACGGAATGAAAACCGGGTATACCCAAGCCGCCGGCTTCTGCCTTGTTTCCAGCGCTTCGGCCGGCAGCAAAGATGTCATTTCCGTGGTGCTTGGCGACGCCAAGGAATTCGTCTGGAACGACTCCCAGCGCCTGCTCGAATGGGGCCTCAACCCGGACGCGCAAACCGCCCGCACCCCCTGAACGAGCACGCTTCCATGCGGGACGAACTCGCAGAGCAACTTAGAATGCTCGAGAGCAAGTCTCTCCGCCGGGCACTCAAGGCTCCCATTGCGAATTTGTCCGCTTCTCACAACGCCGGACGGGCGTTGGTTAATTTTGGCTCAAACGATTATCTTAGCCTTGCAAACGAGCGTTTTATAGCCGAAGCGGCGGAGGATGCCGTCCGCCGTTACGGCACGGGTTCCGCGGCTTCTCGGCTGATTTACGGAAACCATGCGCCGCATACAGAACTGGAGCAGGCCATTGCCGCATGGAAAGGGACTGAAGCTGCACTCGCCTTTTCCAGCGGCTATGCCACCGCGCTCGGCACCATTCCAGCCTTGATGGGTCCTGAGGACGTGGTGATTTTAGACAAACTCTGCCACGCTTGTATTATTGATGGAACCCGTCTTTCGGGAGCAGTGCTTCGGGTTTTTCCCCACAACAACCTTGAGCGCCTGGAGAGCCATCTCCAGTGGGCCCGAAAACGCGCTCCAAAAGGGCGCGTTCTTGTCGTGACCGAAAGCGTTTTTAGTATGGATGGAGACTTGGCGCCCCTTGCTCAAATTGTGGCGTTAAAAGAACGCTACGGCGCCTGGCTTCTTGTGGACGAGGCTCATGCCGCAGGCGTGTTTGGCCCCACAGGCGGAGGACTTGCAGAGGCCCTTGGATTGGGCGCGCACATCGAAATCCAAATGGGTACACTCAGCAAAGGACTTGGCTGTTCAGGGGGCTATATCTGCGGAGCTGGCGTCCTGATCGAATTCCTCATCAACAAAGCGCGCAGTCTGATTTTTTCAACGGCGCCCCCGCCCGCAAACGCCGCTGCTGCTGCCGCGGCTGTCCGCTGGATGCCCTCCGTGGAGGCACAGGAACGCCGCAGACTGCTTTGGAACAATGTCGCTCACTACCGCGCACTCCTGTCGGAATTTTGTACGGCGCACAGCCCCATCGTCCCGGTGCTTGTCGGTGAAAATTCACAGGCCTTGCGGCTGAGTGACGCGTTGCTTTTCAACGGGTTTCTTGCGCCGGCGATTCGTTATCCGACAGTACCACAGAAGCAGGCGCGGATCAGAATCACACTCAGCGCAAAACACTCAGAGCAAGAGATCGCGCGTCTGACAAAATTCCTGCGTGAAGAACTTCAAAAAACAAAAGCCGCGGAGGAGCCGTAGCACAGCCCTTTTCCGCGGCATTCGTTGCTGATTTGATTTTCTGGATTAAAAGAAAATCGGGATCACCAAAATGGCCACAATATTGGCCACCTTAATCATGGGATTGATGGCCGGCCCGGAGGTGTCCTTGTACGGATCCCCTACGGTGTCACCAGTCACGGCAGCCGCATGTGCGGGAGAATGCTTCCCACCATGATTGCCTTCCTCGATGTATTTTTTGGCGTTGTCCCAGGCCCCTCCGCTGGAGGTCATCGAAAGGCCAATAAAAAGCCCTGTGACGATAGTGCCCACCAATAATCCACCAAGGACTGTTTTTCCAAGGGCAGGGATTGCCGCTACCACGACCACGAAGAGAACGGGCAGCAGTGCAGGCACAATCATTTCCCGCAAAGCCGCTTTTGTCACGATGTCGACACACTTTCCGTACTCTGGCACTTCAAGTCCCTGAAGAATCCCGGGACGGGCTTTGAGTTGACGCCGCACCTCTTCGACAACAGCGCCCGCCGCACGTCCGACAGCATCCATACTGAATGCCGAGAACAAGAAGGGCAGCAACCCCCCGAGGAACAAGCCTATGATGACCTTTGGATCATTTAAGGAGAAGTCCAAAGCCCCTGCAACAAGACGTCCAGCGGCCTCCAGATGGGCGCGCAATTCTTCCACATAAGTCCCGAACAAAACCACGGCAGCCAACCCCGCGGACGCAATCGCGTAGCCCTTTGTGACAGCCTTCATGGTGTTACCAACGGCATCCAATTCATCGGTGATTTTCCGCACCTCGGAAGGAAGGCCGCTCATGACCGCGATTCCGCCGGCGTTGTCGGTAATCGGCCCAAAGGCGTCCAAGGAGATGACAATACCCGCCATGGAAAGCATTGCCATAACGGCAACGGCAATCCCATAAAGACCTGCAAGTTCGTATGCGCCGAGAATCGAGGCCCCGATACAAAAAACGGGCATTGCGGTTGCATGCTGCCCCAGAGCAAGACCTGCGATGATGTTGGTTGCATGCCCAGTTTCCGAAGCCCGCGCGATACTGCGCACGGGCGAGTAATGGGTGGAGGTGTAGTAGTTCGTAATGGCAACGACCAAGCCGGTCATCACCAATCCAATAATCGACGCGCCATAAATGCGGGCCGGCGTCAGCAGAAGATCTCCCACTTGCATGCCTTCACCGAACAAAGACTGTGTCACCGGATAAAGGACAACAGCGGAAACAATGCCGGAGACACCAACACTGCTCATCAAAGCAGCTGAGGGAGCAAGTCTTGAGACGTTGACGAAGAAGATTCCGAGGATCGCGCCCAGAATAGAAATGCCTCCCAAAATGAAGGGAAACAACACCGCGTTTGGAAATGCCTTCAAGGTGAGTCCTGCAATCAAAACGGCGCCAATCAAACTGACGGCATACGTCTCAAAAACATCCGCAGCCATGCCTGCACAATCTCCCACGTTGTCTCCCACATTGTCGGCAATGGTCGCCGGGTTCCTGGGATCATCTTCGTCAAGGTTGCTTTCGATCTTACCGACAAGATCTGCGCCGACATCCGCGGCCTTCGTGTAGATCCCGCCTCCCAAGCGTGCGAAAACACTAATCAAGCTGGAGCCAAGAGCCACACCGACAAGGCTTTTGAGGGCAACCTCATCGCCTAGCATCCCAGCTACAGCCTTGTAAAAAAGCGCAGTCGAGAGCAAAGCCAACCCCACAACAAGGAGTCCAGTCACGGCCCCCCCGTTGAACGCGGCAACGAGCGCTGGATGACGTCCGGATATGGCGCCCTGGGCGGTACGTACATTTGCAAGAACGGCGACGCGCATCCCGATAAAACCAGCAGCCAACGAACACACTGCTCCGAGAAGGAACCCGAGAGCCAGAGGCACTCCCAGCTTCCAAAGCAAAAGAGCAAACAAAACGGCAGCGATCGAACCAATGGAAACGAGCTGTCGATTCAGATACGCCTTTGCACCTTCCTCGATGGCGCCTGCGATTTCGCGCATCCGCGGGTTCTCAATGCGCACCTTCAAGATCGAGCCAATCAGCGCTACGGCGACGATGAGCCCGACAACGGCACAACCAATGACAACAGACATGCCTGAGGTCTCCAAGAAAGACGCGGCTAAAGGGGGATTCAAAATCATAATAAAATTGGGGGCGAAAGAAGCGGAGAAGACTGCCTAGTTAGGGTGAAGTGCGCAAGCCGACATTGTGAATGAAATAAAAAAGCATTCACAGAAAATCCAACGCCACGCCGCCCACGAGGCCCACGCTCTCCTTCTGCATGTTTATTTAAGATCTGCGCGCGATGAGCTGGAGGATCGCCTTTTGCGCATGAAGTCGATTTTCAGCCTGGTCAAACAGGGTCGCCGCGTGTGTCTCAAAGACTTCGCTCGTGATTTCTTTACCCCTGTACGCGGGAAGACAATGCATCACAAGTGCGCCGGGCTCGGCCGCCTCCACGAGAGCCTCGTTAATCTGGTAAGGAGCCATGGCGCGGAGGCGCTCGGCCGCTTCTTCCTCCCTGCCCATGCTTACCCAGACGTCCGTGTACAAAACATCTGCGCCATGCACAGCCTCTTGAGGATCCTCACACACAATAATTCTTCCCGTCTTGGCAGCCTGCTCCAAAATTGCCGGCTCCGGCTGGTATCCAGCAGGAGCTGCGATGCGCAGTTCGAAGTCCAGACGCGCTGCCGCCCAAATCCAGGAACGAGCCACATTGCAGGCTCCATCTCCGATGAAGCACACAGTACGGCCCTCGACGCCCCCGAGTTTTTCACGAATCGTCTGTAAATCCGCAAGGATCTGACAAGGGTGCTCGTCGTCTGTAAGAGCATTGATTGTTGGAATTTGAGAATATTCTGCAAAGACCTCCACGTCGGACTGCAAAAACGTGCGAATCACGGCGCCGTCGAGCATCCGCCCCATCACACGAGCAGTATCCTCAATGGGTTCGCCTCGTCCAAGTTGAATATCAGCGGAGGAGAGGAACATCACGCTGCCGCCAAGCTCACGAATGCCGACCTCAAAGGAAACACGAGTGCGGGTCGAAGACTTGCTGAAAATGAGAGCCCAACACTGGCCTTGGAGGGGCAGTTTATCATGCCGCCCCCTGGTCGCCTTCATTGTATCCGCAAGTTCGAGAATCTCGTAAATTGCTTCCCTCGTGAGGGATTCCATGGAGAGAAGATGCTTCATAGCAAAAAAGCGTTTGTCATTGTTGCGACGAGCCTGAGCGCCAGATTAAAGAGCGCCCAAGACCGATGATAGAATACGCACCGCTTCATCCACATCGGCCGCCGTCACATTCAAGGGAGGCAACCAACGCAAAATATGGGTGCCGGAAGGGATCGTTAAAAGCCCAGCCTCGTGCAGCTTTTCCACCATAAAAATAGAGGGCGCCTTCCCGGGGGGCAAAGCGTGGCGCGTCCCGAAATCCGCCGCCAATTCAATGCCCAGCATCAACCCGACTCCGCGCACCTCGCGAATCCAGGGCGAGCACAGTGAACGCAAGGCGTTCAAGGCGTATTTTCCCAAGGTTCGCGCATTTTCTAAAAGACGCTCATCCTCAATGATCGACAACACCTCCAAGGCACCGGCGCAAATCAGTGGGGTCCCTCCAAAGGTGGTTCCGTGGGTGCCTGGTCCCAGCAGGTCACAAAGCGGCTTTACCTCTCCATTGCGAAGTTGAACCAACCTTGAACTCACCCATACCGCCCCGAGAGGAAATCCGCCCGCAATGCCCTTTGCCCAAGACACTGCGTCGGGCTTCACATCTGGAGCCAAGGTGTCCCAACCATTCCAGTCACCGGTGCGACCGAGGCCACATTGAACCTCATCGAAGAGAAGAAGCATGGAGCGCCTGTCACACAGCGCACGCGCAGCGCGCAGATACTCTGGACTGACAGGGTGAATGCCCCCCTCCCCCTGAATGGGTTCGAACAAAACAGCCACAGTGCCACGTGCCTCTGCCGCTTCGTTGAGTGCAGTGATGTCGTTGAAAGGAATATGGCTGTAGCCCTCCACCATGGGCTCAAAACCCTTCTTCACCTTGTCCTGCCCCGTGGCCGCGATGCCTCCCAGCGTACGCCCATGAAAGGAGCCGTTCATCGTGATAATGCCACGCCGTAGCGGCGCCTCCGGATTGGATGTGCCGCCCATCGGGAGGGCAAACCCGTTGGCTTCATTGCCAAACTTACGCGAGAGCTTATAGAGCGCCTCGTTGGCCTCTGCCCCTGAGTTGCAGAAGAACACCTTGCCGGGAGCCCCAACGATTTCCACCAAACGCTTCGCGAGTTCCCCTTGAGGCCGAGTATAATACAAATTAGAGGTATGCACGAGTTGCCCGAGCTGCTGGCTCATGCGTGCCACCACCCGCGGATGGCAGTGTCCCAGCGAAGTCACGGCGATTCCCGCGCCGAAATCCAAATACTCGCGCCCGTCCTCATCCCAAACACGACAGCCCTGCCCCCGCTCAATGCGAACGCCAAACCGGCCGTAAGTCGGAATGACATACTGATCGAAAAGCTCTAAGGTGGTTGGGCTGGCGCTCATCGGAAAACGGTCAAATATAGCGGCTGTCCACGGTTTGGAAAGCAAAAGGACTCTCCCCAAAGGCGCCTCTTTTTAGAAGCCTCATGAGCCGGCACGTCCTCGTCCCGGAAAAGGAAACGCCTCGTTACTGTCACGATGCAGAAGGCGGGGCTGGCGCGGTTGTTGGCGCGGTTGTTGGCGCGGTTGTTGGCGCGGTTGTTGGCAAATGGCTCAAATCTGGAGCAGAGCGCAAAGAGGAAGGTGTCCGCAGGTACTTGAGCGCTTCCTCACGAGACACGACGCCGTCCTTGAGGAGCTCTTCCACGTTTCTGTCCAGCGTCTGCATTCCCTCTTTCACTCCAATCTCCATGGCGCCAAGAATTTGATGCGTTTTAGCGTCCCGAATCATTGTGCGGATTGCGTTGTTCGAGAGCAGCACCTCAAAGGCGGCCACACGCCCATCACCCTCCTTCTTCTTCAGAAGGCGCTGAGAGACAATGCCCAACAGGGCGCTGGCAAACTGGCTCCGCACCTGTTCCTGCTGATTGGCGGGAAAAACATCGATGATGCGATCCACCGTTTGAGGGGCGTCATTGGTATGCAGCGTGGCAAAGACAAGGTGGCCTGTTTCCGCAGCCGTGATGGCAGCTTGGATCGTCTCCAAATCACGGAGTTCCCCCACAAGAATGACGTCAGGATCCTGCCGCAAAACATATTTTAGAGCGGTCGCAAAGCTCTTGGTGTCAGGACCGACCTCCCTCTGTTCAAACATTGAGACGCGGTTTTGATGCACAAACTCGATGGGATCTTCGATGGTAATGATCCGGCAGTTGCGCCGTGAGTTAATGAGATCCAACAAAGCGGCCAGCGTGGTGCTCTTGCCGCTGCCTGTGGGGCCAGTCACAAGCACGAGTCCCTGCATGGCATCGGCAAGTCTTGTGACCGCCGCAGGCAAGCTCAGGGACTCAAGGGGAGGCAAGGCGCTGGGAATCATGCGCATGGCAACCGCGATAGTATTGCGCTGGAAATGTGCGTTTACTCGGAACCGGGTTCCACTGGAGAGGGAGATTGCAAAATCCAGTTCTTTCTCAAGCTCAAAATGCTCGCGTTGAGCATGATTTAACACATTAAAGAGCAGGCGCCTCACCTCCGTCGGAGACAAGACGTCTGCCACGAGGGGCCGCAGCTCGCCATTAATCCTGAATACCGGCGGCGCACCGGCCGCCAGATGAATATCGCTCGCGCCATGGCGCGATGCAGAATGCAGCAGGGAGCGCATATCCAGTCCGGAGGCGACCGGTGGCACATCAACCTCGTTGAGAAAAAGAGGGGTCCCCCGCTCCATCCCAGCGACGTTCATCTGAAACTCTTCGGGATTTGGGGCATAGGCCATTCCCGCTTCAAGGGTAATCCGTCCTTTCTGGAACAACTCCAAGAGGGCCTTGTTAAAGGAGAGCATTCCGGGGGCGTTGGACATCAAGTCGGGAATTTCATCGAGGCGGCCCTCTCGCAATAATTTACGCACTGCTGCGGAAGCGGTGAGCATTTCAACGGCAGGCGCACGGCCGTGTCCATCCGCCAAGGGGACAAGGCGCTGGGCAATGACACCCTCAAGACAAAGAGCCAGATCGAAGCGGACCTGCTGGCGCAAGTGCTCGGGGAAGAAGTTCAAAATACGCTGCAGCGCCTGCACTGCATCCATCGTGTGAACGCTCGCGATCACGAGGTGGCCTGTCATCGCAGCAGACACAGCAACTTGAGCTGTCTCCGGATCGCGCAATTCGCCAACCACAATCACATCCGGACTTTCGCGGAGCACATTGCGAAGAGCGGAGGCAAAGTCATGAGTGTCGCTCCCCACCTCACGCTGGGTGATCAAGGAATTTATGTTTCGATGAACGTATTCAACAGGGTCCTCAATCGTCACGATATGCTTGCGGGCAGTGGCGTTGATGTGGTGGAGCATCGCGGCCAGTGTCGTAGATTTGCCCGAACCTGTGGCACCGACAATCAGCACCAAGCCTCTCGATAAATCGGCGAAGTTTCGGACTTCGGAGGGAAGTCCGAGTCCTTCGATTTGCAAATCGCCCTGAGGAATGCTGCGTGCAACGATGCCCAGCAAGCCCCTTTGCAAATGAGCATTCAGGCGAAAGCGCTCTCCCGAAGAAAGACTGAGTCCAAAGTCGATCTCACCATCCCTCTGAAATGCCTCCCATTGAAGTGGCCGAAGCACCCGCTGCAAAACAGAGTTTAAGAAATCATGTTCGAGCACCTCCCCGTCCAAAAGACGGAGGGTACCATTAACCCTTTGGCGAGCGGCATTACCGGCGCTCAAAAAAAGATCCGAAGCCGAGGAGGCTGCCATCTGCCCCAACAGCAACTCGAACTTTTCAAATGGTTCTGACATAAAGTAACGACAATTGAAGGTTTCCAAGCCCGACCAAAACAAGCCTTCAAAAACTAGGGCGCAATCTTGAAAAGATGCGTCTCGCCACGCACAAAAAGTGCGCCATCGGTCACCGCAGGCGAGGCCAGAGTGCGCTCTCCAAGCTCGTTTGTTGTTAAGAGTTCAAAGGTCTTTTTTGCACTGACAACATGCGTGGAACCGGTTTCGTTTTGGAAATAAACCCGCCCTTGCGCGACAATGGGCGAAGCTGAAAAATTTCCCGCCAACCGTTCGCTCCAGCGCACCTCACCGGTGAGGGGGTCCACACAGGACGCAATGCCAGCGTCCGAAACACAAAAGAGGGAATCCTCGACGACAACAACAGACGGAGTATGAGGGGCTCCTTTTTTCAAGGTCCAGGCGACATGCTCGGCAGTAGCGTCTCCAACCGCCCCATCGGGCTTGATCGCGTAGAGCACTGCCGCATCGAACCCAGACCCCAAAAACAACAACCCCTGCGCGTAAACAGGCTTCGGCACAACGGAGTACCCTTCCCCGTAATTAACCCGCCACAACTCGGTACCATCTGCGGGATTATAGGCCCCCACAAACCCGCTGCCCGGGCTGATGAGCTGAACCTTGTTGTTGATGGTGATCGGCTGCGGAGTTGAGAAGGAAAAGTTTTTCTTCGCCGTGGTATTTCTTGGAGTCTTCCAGCGCAGAGCCCCGCTGGAAGCCTCCAATGCCGCCACGAAAGGTTCCGCAGCACCATCGCCGCTATACACAAGCAATCCATCGATGAGAACCGGCGAACCGCCGGTTCCATGCACCGGTTTGTATTTTAAGGAGTTCTGCTTCCATAGAACGATGCCCTCCATGTCCAGGGCGGCAGTCCCCATGTGCCCGAAGTGCACATAAACTTTCCCGTCAGCGACTATGGGGGTGGGACTGGCTGCCGTGTTTTTTTTGTGCATCGCCTTGGCTTCCGTAAGCTCAGGCCGAAAAACCTCACGGTTCCAAAGCATTTTGCCGCTCTCGGCGTCGATACAAACTGCATTGAGACTAATTTCACCCGAGGAGTCTGGCACGGCGCTGGTGAGAAACACTTTTCCCTGCGCGAGAACAGGCGAGGACCAACCGCTTCCCGGCACCTCCACACTCCAAGCTAAAGAAGAGGTTGCACTCCAACGCAGGGGCACATTTTTCGCCAAGGAAATCCCATTCCCCTCGGGTCCCCGAAACTGCGGCCACTCAAGAGCGCTCAAGGCAACCGCTGGAAACAAGAAGGACGCAAGAAACAAGTGGGGGGGCTTCATCCCAACATGCTGCTCAGGGAATTCCCCCTGACGCAAGTTCTAGCGCTCCAAGGCTAGAATTTCTTCTGCCGTCAACCGCCCCGTCGCCATGGCCGCATTCAGTGAGGGATACGCCAGATAATCACCACACACATACACTCCGTCGTGAGTTCGGGCACTCGCGGCCTGAATCCCACAAACCGGCAGAGCAAATGGAATCACATAGCTGCGAAGATGCCGCCAGTCCTGAACCTGAGGACCGAACCATTCGAGCAAATCGGTACGAACCCCGTACAGCAGGGAAGCTTCTGAGCGGCCGTGATTTCCATGCACACTGACCGACACAAGCGTCTGCCCGGAAGGCGCATAAGAGGGGGATACATCGGAGGGAAAACAGACGTTGTGCACGAGCCCTTTCCGCGCAGCATTCAAGCGAATATAACCATCCCCCCGCCCCGGCAGGTTTGGCGCCGCAAAATAGAGGCACGTGGTCTGCTTCCACTCTCTTGATAAATCCAACCCCGGCAACAACTTCACGGCAGCTTCTGCCTCTGATGCAACCACCACGGCCGAACCAGACAACCGCGCTCCATCCTGAAGACAGACCGTGTTCTTTCGCACCTCAGTCGCAACGGTGGACAAGCGCACGGAACCGCTGGGCAACAAGGCGGCCAGTTGCTGAGGAACGGCTTCCATCCCATTTTTCGGCAGCAGTGCACGTCCAAGCACAAACTGTCGGAAAACGAATTTAAAAAATCGTCTGTCGACCAAAAGTGAACGATCCAGAAAAACACCGCCAAAGAAGGGCGCGAAAAAAAGCTCGATACAACGCTGGCTAAAACCCTGTTCCTGCAGAAACGCCATGGTCGAACCTGCCTGCCCTGCGAAAAGCTCGCTCGAGGAGGAAAGCAATACATCGCAAGTCAATCGCGCCATCCGTATTTTATCGCCCAAAGAACCGATGGGCGCCTTCAACGCTGAAGGGATTGCCCGCCAATCTTGAAACGGATCTCTCAAAAAAATCTCGCATCCATCCTCACTGCGGATGCGCGCTCCAGAGCGAAAAGAGTTCGGCGCGAGCGCAACCAGATCTAGCTGACGGCCCACTTCAGGGTACGCGCTCAGCAGAACCTGAAAGCCGTGATCCAGAAGAAAGCCGTCTGCAGTTCGATCCGTTCGGACTCGGCCGCCAACGCGTTCGGACGCCTCGATTAAAATAAAAGAGCGTCCGGCACGGTGGAGGTGCGTGGCGCAGGCAAGTCCCGCCATTCCTGCGCCGACGATAAGAACGGGGTCCATGGAGGCTACTCCCGAACCGGGCAACGCAGGGCGGCTATATGATCCATTATATTTTCGCTAATGGACTTATAAACAGCCTTTGGATCCCCTTCACAATCCTTCTTCGAGAACCGTAAAACCTCCCCGACAACCAGCGTGATTGGCACCAAACGAATTTTTGACGAATCTTTGGGAAATGCCTCATGGGCCCCAAAAATTCGAAGAGGAACGACGGGGGCCAGCGTTTTAGCAACGATCATTCCAGTTCCCGGTTGGGCTGCCTGCAGGTTTCCATCAATAGACCGAGTGCCCTCCGGAAAGATGACGGTGGCGTTTCCTGCCTTGAGAACACGAATGACGGCTTTGATGGCACTCATATCGGAGCCTCCCTGATCATAGGGAATGACGTTCAACTTTGGTAAAAGCCGGCCAAGAATGGGGATCTCGGAGAGAGATTTACGCGCGAGATAGAAAATATCTCGGTCGCAGGCGATCCCCGCCAACGGCGGATCCAGAAAGCTTTGGTGGTTCATCGCCAACAACAGCGGTCCTTCGGCGGGAATACGCTCGCGATGCACAACCCGGAAATCAAAACAACAATGCCCGAGAGCACGGCTGAGATAATAGGCAGTTTGGTAAACAAGCCCCATGACGCAACGCTAAGCGGTTATGCGCCCGAAGGCAAAACACCCCTTTGATGAAGACGCTTTAGAACCGCAGAAACCACGTCATCAAGGCTCATGAAAGAAGTGTCTATCACCTCGGCATCGGGGGCAATCATAAGCGGAGAATCCTTGCGCGAACTGTCCATCGCATCACGCTGGACAACGGAATCATGGAGTCCCTGCCCAGACCTTCTGGAGGCGCGGACTTCCGGAGAAGCGTCGATGTAAAACTTATAGGGGGTGTCTGGAAATACTGCTGTGCCAATGTCGCGGCCTTCCATCACCAAGTGATAATTTCGAGCATAGCAGCGCTGCATCTCTACGAGTTTACGGCGCACGTAAGTTTGGGAGGCAATCTTTGAGACCGAGGCGTTCACCGCCGGACTTACAAGCGCATCTCCACCGTCAGAGCCATTGATATGAAAAAAAGATTGCCCATCACGTGCACCGCACTCGATGGAGGCGTTTTGAAGCAACTCTTCCACCGCCTTGGCGTCGGAGGGCTCTACCTTTGACTGAAGAACATACCACGTGACCGCCCGATACATGACACCCGTATTGACAAGCGTGTAGTGTAAACGCTGCGCCAGCGCACGGGACACACTGCTTTTACCGGAGGCGGCTGGACCGTCGATTGCAATGACTAAGTGCTGCATGAATAAAACTGGCAAAACAGAAAAACCGGGATCAGTTAAAAGGCAAACTACAAGCTACGCAAGCATTGGTTCCATCTCCTTAGCTGATATCTGTCTGGTCATCTCCCAGTCTGATAATGAGCGGATCTGGGGAGGTTCTCAAAGCGGTAACCTGACGAAGAACATCATAGAAGTCTGGGTAGGAGGTGTTCACGCAGTCCGTCCCAGTGATCACGGTCTCACCCTCAGCGAAAAGTCCAGCAATCGCAAAGGCCATGGCGATCCGATGGTCTCCCAGACTGTCTAATCGGGCGCCTCGTAAAGGTTGCCCACCAGTGATCTCAAGTCCATCGGGCTTTTCGACGACGGCAACTCCCATCGCTTTAAGGTGTGAGGCAATCGCAGCGAGGCGATCCGTTTCCTTGACGCGTAGTTCAGCGGCATCGGAAATCACCGTTGTCCCCTCTGCAAGGGCTGCTGCGACCGAAAGAATAGGCAGTTCGTCAATGACGTTTGGAATTTCTTTTCCGGCAATCCGGGTCGCTTTCAGCGCTGTTCCCTCGATCTCGATGGTGCCAAACGGTTCACCCACGTTGCTATGCTCGAACTCGCGGACACGCGCTCCCATGCGGGCCAAGGTGCCCAAGAGCCCAGTACGACTCGGGTTCAACCCCACGCGATTCACGCGCAATCGGGCGCCTGGTTGCGCCGCCGCGGCAACCAACCAGAAAGCGGCGCTGGAAACATCTCCAGGCACACGGAAATCTCGCGACTGCGGCCGAGCCCCCCCTTCAATGGTGACTTTCAATCCCTCACGCTTCAAGGGAATCCCAAAATACTCAAACATCCTTTCGGTGTGGTCTCGGCTGAGATGAGGTTCGGTCACGGAGGTTGTACCGGAGGCGAAAAGTCCCGCGAGAAGAATGGCACTTTTGATCTGGGCGCTTGCCACGGGTGAAATGTAATCAATTCCCCGTAAAGCGCCCCCCTCCACAAGCAAGGGCGGCCGCTCCTGCTCCCCCTCCGCAGTGATTCGAGCCCCCATCAAGGAGAGCGGGTCCATGATGCGTTTCATCGGTCGCTTGGACAGGGAGGCATCACCAGTCAAACGTGTTTGAAACGACTGAGCCGCGAGCAACCCCGAAATGAGTCGCATCGTTGTGCCGGAATTGCCGCAGTCAATCGCAGCATCGGGAGCGGTAAACCGGCCTCCAGTTCCATGAATGATGAGGGTCGTGTTTGTCGGCCTCTCGATCTGAACACCCAATTTTCTAAAAGCTTCCTTCGTTGAGAGGCAGTCTTCCCCCGGAAGAAAGCCACGAATCACGCAGGGCCCATCTGCAAGGGAAGCGAGCATGACTGCGCGGTGTGAAATACTTTTGTCCCCGGGAACTTCAAGTTCACAGTTGAAGGGAGGTGCTTTTTGAATATTCCAATCCATGACTTCTAAATTTTTTATAAAACAATACTGCTGTCTGAATTAACGCGATGAATTAACGCGATGAATTAACGCGATTGCCCGGGAAGGCTTTCCCTGCGTGTTTTCGCCGTGTTTAAAAATTGAAACATTTCCTCTTCGGCGCTTGGATCCGAGCCTTCGAGCTGTTCGGCGGCGCTTTCCAAAATTGAGATGAAACGCCGGAGACTCTCGGCAACAGCGGTTCTGTTGGAGAGAAGAATTTCCGTCCACATTGCCGGCAAGCCACCGGCAATCCGCGTTGAGTCACGGAAACCCGTCCCACAAAACCCGAAGGCCTCAGGGCAGAGCGCCTCAACGGTATTGACTAGTGCCGCGGCACTGAGATGAGGCAGGTGACTTATCATGGCGCAAATTTGATCATGGACTGAAGGCGTCAAAACACGCACCCTGCAACCCAGTCGCTCCCATAACGCAGTCGCACGCTGGATTGCCACCGTTGAGGTGTCTCCGGCTTCGGGAGTAATGATACAAACCGCTGACTGAAATAAATCGGCCCGGGCAGCGCCGATTCCCGCTCTCTCAGACCCCGCCATGGGATGACTGCCGATGAAGTGGGCGCGCCCCTTCAGTGCAGGACCCAGAGAACGACATACCAAACCTTTAACACTCCCCACATCGGTGACCAAAGCGTCGGGAGAGAGCTTGGGCAGGATCTGACTTACGATCCCAGACATGGCTCCCACGGGGACGCAAAGGAGGACAGTGTCGGCGTCGGTCACTGCCTCCTCCAAGGAAGTAGTGACAAGATCCGCCACATCGAGCGCTTTTGCCTCCTCAACGGCGTCAACCCTCCGAGCCCACATGCTCACCCGCACATCGATATCGTTACGCAAGGCTAGAGCAATGGACCCACCCAAGAGTCCTGGCCCGAGAATAGCGATGTGTTTCATTAAAAAGAACCCCGGTCATACGGGCAATCCGCGAGACCGGGGGAGAAATAAAAAAGGGACCTCACACAGTTAAGGCACCAGCATGATCTTTCCAGACTGAGGATCCCTTACCTCTGTCCCAGGAGGGAAACCAGTGGCATCAAGAATTTTCCCATCATAGGGACTGCGAATCCAATTGGGTTTTCCCGGCACCCGTTTCGCAACTTCGGGAGCGGCAGGTTTGGGCTGCGGCGGAGGTTGTGGAGGAGGGACGGGATCCGGCAAAGAGGCAGGCGGTTGGGAAGCGGGCGGGCGGGCGGGGGTTGAATTCACTACGGCACTCGAATTCCCTTGATTTGCGGGGATGTCAGGCTGGTCGTTCCCCGCGGGAACTCCGAGCGGGTCCACGGGAGGCAGATCGTCTTGCGCTAAAGGAGTAGAGGGAGGACGAAAACCCGGACGCTTGGCCGGAATAATGTCATCATCCTGATTGGCGCACCCCACAAAGCCAATCATCAGGCCCAGCATGGAAGCCGCGAAGCTGAGTTTCAATTTCATCGCTGACATGTTAAACTAAGACTCCCCTCAGGAGCAACCCTTACCCGCCATCTCGCAACTGACTTTTAAGTCACGGCTTAAATAAAGAGTGGGGATCGGTCAGAAGAAGTCCGAATTCAGCGTTTGAGGATGCTACAACCGCCAAACCGAACAGCACCTTCGGCGCCCTCACATTTTCCGAGGACCTCTACGACAAGCCCGCGCTGAGAACGCAACACCTCGGCATTGTTTTTGGAAACTACAAAAAACAGATTCTGCCCCACACGCTCCTCCCGGACTCGGTACTCTGGAGAGACGAAGGCACAATCCACGAAGGCCCCTTCCATTCCACCAAAAAGAACGAGAGTGAAAGCGCTGGGATCCTTCGGATCAGGCCGAACACCCATCACCTTGCCGCGGAGATTCAAGCGCGGCCCACGGTACATTTTTTCAGCGCGTTCCCGGGAAGATTGGAAGGCTTGAAACACCTCCTCGGCAGTCACAAGAGAATTATTGGAGAGCTTTTGCGCTGGAGACATTGCATCCTGAAAGCGTTCGATAGTGCTTCGAAATTCGACAGCCTCATCAAGTTTTCCGGCGACCGTCAACGTTTTTTTGAGTTCCACCAATTTGGGCACGATCGACTGCACAATTTGGGAAATCATCTCGGCCTGTTTGGACAGCAATTCTGCCTGTGCCTCCCTCAACAAACGCGGCTCTTCGGCAAGATGACGCCCTTCTAACGGGCGGTTCGGTTCCATGGCCACGCGCTGCTCTTCAGCGCGAACCGCCAATGCATTCTCCAAGTCAGCAGCCTTCTGGTAAACAGAGCGCAATTCAGCCAGCTTTTTTTCGTAGCGATTCCCGATTTCAATCCGGACTTCACGAATCTGTCTTTCACTTTTCTCGACTTCGCCTCGCATCGCTTCCTGCGAGCTCACCTGCGCCCAACAAGACCCTGTCACTGCCACAAAAAAACATGCGAACAGGCAACGAAGCACTGTCCTTTTTAAACGTAGGGAACACATAAACTCTTGTGATTCTTGAAATAAACCACTTTCCATATCAAGCCTTGAGTTGAAATTTTCTCCCGCGACTGGAGATCCTTCCCCAGAGTGAACCACCAACAGCCTAGAGCCCCAACATGAGGCGCATCGGATTTTCGATGCAGTCTTTCACCCGCACCAAAAATGTCACCGCTTCCTTGCCATCCACAATGCGATGATCGTACGAAAGCGCGAGATACATCATCGGGCGCACCACGACCTGGCCTTTCACTGCCACTGGGCGCTCCTGAATCTTGTGCATCCCCAAAATTCCACTCTGGGGCGGGTTTAAAATCGGAGTTGAAAGAAGCGAGCCGTAAATTCCTCCGTTAGAAAGGGTAAAAACACCGCCTTGGAGGTCTTTGAGTTCAATTTTACCCTCACGCGCTTTGACCGAGTAGGCAGCCAAATCTTTTTCCAATTGGGCAAAAGATTTTTGGTCGGCATCACGCACCACGGGAACCATCAATCCTTTTTCTGTTCCCACGGCAACCCCGATATCGAAGTAATGATTTTCAATGAGGTCATCGCCATCAATCCGGGCATTAATGGCGGGACACGCCGTCAATGCGCTGACAACGGCTTTGATAAAAAAGCTCATGAATCCAAGCTTTACGCCATGCTCCGCCACAAACGCATCCTGCATCTCAGAGCGCAGCTTCATGACCGCACTCATGTCGCACTCATTAAAGGTGGTTAATATCGCGGCCTGGTGCTGCGCGGACACAAGTTGCGCCGCGATCTTCCGGCGCAGAGGGGTCATCCGCTTCCGCGAAGTACGAGCCTCGGACAAGGTGGCAGCGTCCCCATTTCCCTGCAATACGCCCAACGAAACGTTGGCAGCCTCCACGGCGGCCCGCAGAGCCGCCCCGTTCGAGGCTGAAGTAACTTCGACCGCAGAATGAACCGGGGCGGAAGCTGCCACGACCGCAGGGGCGGCGACGACGGCAGGCTGAGCCTTGGGCGCCACGGAGGTGGCAGGCTGAGCCTCGCTTGCAACAGTTTTAGGTGCGACCGGAGAGACTGGAGCTGCAGACGAGGCAGAACCGACCTCAATAACTGCCACCAACTGGCCTATCGCAACCTCTTCACCAGCTTGGACTTTAATGTGGATAATCCCAGACTCTTCGGCCGTCAGATCGGTGGATACCTTGTCCGTGTCCAACGTCAAAATGGTGTCACCTTTGGTCACAGCCTCTCCATCTGCTTTGTGCCAGACGGCAATGACGCCGCTAGTGATGGATTCTCCTACAGAGGGGATTTTGACTTCAAGGCTCATAACGTATGATCAATAACAAGGGGATAAGAATGACGTAAACAGCGAGACGATTTAGCCCAAGCTAAATGCAGCGTGTATCAGGGCGGCTTGCTCGATTTTGTGTAGGGCCAAAGCACCCACCGCAGGACTCGAGGCTTCCTCGCGGCCCGCGTAATGCAAGGTCTTGCCTACGAGTTCTGAGAGCTGGTTGCGGATGTAACTCCAAGCTCCCATATTTTGCGGCTCTTCTTGGCACCACACAAAAGTTTTCGCCTTCGAAAATGGCTTTAGCACCGACTGAATTTTAGCGGCATGCAGCGGATAGAGCTGCTCAACCCGGACGATTGCAGTGTCTGTGATTTTGCCAGCGTCCCTGTGTTTGAGTAAATCATAATAGACTTTACCCGAGCAGAACACGACTCGCGAAACCTTGCCTGCAGGACCTGCCAGAGGTCCGGGGAGAATTTCCTCGAACTGTCCCGAAGTAAATTCCGCCTCGGACGACACACACTCAGGGGCGCGCAGAAGACTCTTGGGTGTCATCACAACCAAGGGTTTGCGGAATTCGCGCTTCATCTGGCGGCGCAGCGCATGAAAATACTGAGCCGGCGTCGTAAAGTTGCAGACCTGCATATTTTCTTCGGCGGCGAGCTGGAGAAACCGCTCCAATCGTCCAGAGGAATGCTCCGGTCCCTGCCCCTCGTACCCATGGGGAAGAAGAAGCACAATCCCGCTGGGGCGCTGCCACTTGGACTCTCCGGCTGCAATAAATTGATCTATGATAATCTGCGCACCGTTACAGAAATCCCCGAACTGGGCCTCCCAAAGGCATAAGAGTTCCGGGAAGTGAAGCGTGTAGCCGTAATCGAACCCGAGGACTGCGGTTTCGCTTAGGAGCGAGTTGTAGACATTGAATCGCCCCTGTTTCTCGGCGACATGCTGAAGCGGAGTATAGCGGTCGCGATTCGTCTCATCATAGAGAACCGCATGCCTGTGCGAGAAGGTTCCACGGCGGCAATCCTGTCCAGAGAGGCGCACTGGGGTTCCCTCAGCAAGAAGCGATCCGAAAGCAAGCGCCTCGCCAAAAGCCCAGTCGTATCCTTCACCCTTCTCCCAAATCAGCTGCCTTTTTTCTAAAAAGATTTTTTTGAGTCTGGGCAGCACGCGAAAATTATCAGGAACCGTGGTGAGCGCTCTGCAAACCTGGTCCAAGGCCGCCTTGGAAATGGCTGTCTTGGCGGGTGCATGCGAAAACGCTGGCTGAAAGACCACGTTGGAGTGGGAATATTTGGTGAGCTCTTTATTTTGCTCAGCCGCCTTTACTTCCGAGAAAGCCGCCTCGTACCGGGCCTGAAACTCGCGGTCCAGTTCACCGGCCTGGTCCGGGGTCAAAATTCCCTGCGAAAGCAACTCCTGTCGGTAAAGAGTTCCAAGCGTGGGGTGTGCACTGATCTCTCTATACATCAACGGTTGAGTGAAGAGCGGTTCATCGCCTTCGTTGTGCCCGTGTCTACGGTAGCAGACGATGTCGAGAATGACGTCGCTCTTGAATTTCTGCCGGTATTCCAGAGCGATCTCAGCACAAACCCGCACCGCTACCGGATCATCTCCATTCACGTGGAAGACGGGAGCGCTGATCATCTTGCCCACGTCGGTGCAATAGCGCGAGGAGCGCGCGTCCACAGGCGAAGTAGTGAAACCGATTTGATTATTGACGACAAAGTGGAGGGTTCCGCCGGTCCTGTAGCCTTCCAACTGAGACATGTTCAGGGTCTCGGCAACAACCCCCTGCCCTGCGAACGCGGCATCTCCATGGATCAGAATCGCAACCACGCGAGAACGATCCGAACTATCCGCACGCACATGCTGGCGGGCGCGAGCCATTCCTTGGACCACGGGGTTCACCGCTTCAAGGTGACTTGGGTTCGACGCCAAGCGCACTGAAACTTCACCGCCGCACTCGAGTTGTCGCTTGGTCTTGTAACCAAGGTGATACTTCACATCACCATCACCTGCGACAGTGTCCGGCATGTAATTCTCAGAAAACTGCGCAAACATCACCGAAACAGGCTTCTGCAAGAAGTCATTGATCACACTAAGCCGGCCGCGATGAGCCATCCCCATCACAATCTCCTCTACTTTGTGCTTGGGGCAATTTTCGAGGACCCCGTACAGCGCAACCATCAAGGATTCCCCGCCCTCGATTGAGAAGCGTTTTTGCCCCACAAACCGCGTGTGCAAAAACTTTTCAAAACTCTCAACGGAAAGAATTTGGCGCAGCATTTTCTTCTGCGTCTCACCGGGTACGGCCAGCGTTGCCGCAGCGGATTCAAAAGAGTCACGCACCCAGTCCCGGATCGCCGGGTTTTCGATGTGAGTGAATTCCACTCCGATATGGCGGCAATAAATCGCTTCCAGCGTTGCAATGAGTTCGCGAAGGGACTGCTTTTGCCCATTGCGAAAGTGCAACGGGGCGGCCGGCTTGTCTAAATCTGCGGCACGAAAGCCAAGAGATTCCAAGGAGAGCAAGGGCGCGTCGGGAGATGTCTTCGAAAGCGGATTTGTATGCGCTTTAAGATGTCCCAGCGCGCGGTAAGTTTGCACGAGGGAATCCACCTTGCTCTGCCAATGGATGTCTCCGACCCCGCCGCCAACCGGCGCGCCCGATGCAGAAGAAGCTGGACCAGAGCCATTTTTAACGATGGCGTTTCCGAGTTCGAACCCTTCGAAAAAGGCAGACCATACGGAGTCAACGGAGGAGGGGTCTTTTCTCCAACGTTCGTAATTGGCTTCGAGAAGATCAGCGTTTGGACGGTGTGGCAGGGTGATCGCCATAAAATACTTTTAAGTTCTGGGAGGGTCGATCATAGATCAACGGATCGCCATTGGAGAACCTTTTTCTCAGATCTCTGGCTCATCAAGCAAGGAAAGCACCGCTTTTGTGACCTCGGAGGCTTCCACGCCCCGCATGCACGCAAAATCAAGATGGCATTCCCTGCGAAAACAGGGACCGCAGGGAACCCGGTGTTGAAGCACGATTTTATTGGGCCCAAGCGGGCCGGTTAGAAGAGGTTCCGTGGATCCAAAGACCGCCACCAACGGCAATCCCAGGAGAGCCCCCAAGTGCATCGTGCCTGTGTCGTTGGTGAGAAGAACGTCACACCCCTTGAGGAGGTCGATCAGATCTTGAAGACCTGTTCGCCCAATGAGGTTTTCAACGGTACACCCTTGCGCCGCCGCTTCGATTTCGCCGCCGGCGGGCGCATCCTTGGCAACCCCAACCAGCAGCCATTGCACCTGTTTTACATCGGAGACTTCCCGCATCACCTGCGCATATCGTTCTGGAAACCATCGCTTTGCTGCTCCAAATTCGGCGCCCGGACAGACCGCAATCTTCCACGGGCGCGTCTTGCCTGCTTCCGGTAAGGGAGAGCGCTGAGCCACCCAGTCGGCAGAATCTAGTTTCGGCGCCCCCATAAACTCCGCCAAGTCCAAATAGTCGTGGACCTGATGCCGCCCTCCATCCGCAGTGCGCTGGGGCGTCATCTTTTTTGCCAGCACCTGATTTAAACACCAGGCGCGAAAGTGGCCGGGATAACCGACTCGGCGAGGGATTTTTGCGAGCCACGCCTCGAGGCCCGCGCGCAAAGAGTTGGGCAAAATCAGCGCGGCATCGAATTGTCGCCCTTCAAAAAGCCGAGCTACACCCCTGATGCTCGGACTCTTAGGCAAAGCAAGAACACGGTCGACCTCTGGAACTGCTTTCCAAAATTCAGCCAGTTTTTCCAAACAAGCCACTGTGATTTCCAAATCAGGACGCGCGCGTCGGATGGCTCGAATCGCCGGCACTGTCATTACGGCGTCCCCGAGCCAGTTCACAGAGCGAATCAACAACCGGAATTTTTGAAGTCCAGAATCAGGTATCACTCCTCGTTTACCATGAACGCCAAGAAAACGCGGTTTCGGCGTTTTCCAACGGTTATGCGACCACAACCAATCTGAGGGAACCGCTCGAATCATGGACTCCAATTCGAGATTGAGCTTGGCCGTAAACGCCGCTGATTCTTTTTGATCCGGACTAACCTCAGGGCGGATCACCAAACGCCACTTCCCTTTCGGAGCCGTATACAAGGCGATGCCAAGGACGGACGCCCCCGTACGCAGGGCCATTGTTGCGACCAACGGCGACGTGGACGCAAGTCGCTTGAACAAGGAACACCACACGCCCCCATCTCCCGCGTGTTGGTCGGCCAATACACCGACGATGCCGCCTCTTCGCAGCAGATTCATCGCTCCATGAAAACCCTCCTTGCGCTCAAACAGCTCCAACCCTTCTTCCGCGCGCGCCCGGCGCACCCACGCGTCTACATGTTTGTTGTTTAAACTTTGATAGATACTACCGCAGGGGCATTGGAAAACGCTGGGACTCAGTCGCGCCAACAACTCCCAATTTCCCAAATGAGCGAGCAATCCAATGACTCCTTTGCCTTTGCTTTGCGCGGCCCGGAAATGTTCTATCCCTTCGATGCGCACCAAATCTGCAAGTCTTTCCGCAGGAAACTGCGCCAAGCAGGCGCCTGCGGCTATGTTTGCGGCGAGACTTGCAAAATGCTCCCTCCCAATTTGTTGCTTGCGAGAGGGCGGCAGCGTATCGCCAAAAGCAATTGATAGGTTACGATAGATCAAACGTCTATATTTGGGGGCAGCCCACCACGCAACTTGTGCGACGGTTCTGGCAAAGTGAATCACGAAACGCAGAGGCAAAAGCGCCAGCAACGCCCAAACCAAGCGCATCGCAAAGTACGTAATCAAGTCCATCGGCTAGCGCTTTTTCCAACGCATGAAGCGCAAAGGATGTTCATCGAGAAGATTCGGTTCGATGCCTTCTAGTTTGGTGGAATCGTAAAACTGAATGCCCACATAAAAGTAAAGCGGACAAACGACAGCCTCCCTCGAAACAAGAATGCTTTCCGCCTCTTGGAACAAACCAAACCGGCGCGCCGTATCAGGCTCACGCGCGGCCTGAGAAATCAACGCATCATAAGTTTGATCGCTCCAACCCGTGCGGTTGTTCCCATCGCCCGTGACGAACATGTTTAAAAATGTATTCGGGTCGTTATAGTCAGCCACCCAACTTGAGCGGCAGAGGTCGTAATCAAGTGCGCTTTGAGCTCCCAGATAAACAGTCCATTCCTGCGGTTTAAGCAACATTTGAATCCCGAGTTCCTGCTTGAATAGCCCCTGAAGCTCTACCGCGATATCCCGATCCAAGTCGGAGTCTCCTTTGTAAAGATAGTGAATCACTGGAAATCCCTTGCCCCCGGGAAATCCAGCATCGGCGAGCAACCGCCTCGCAGTCTCGGGATTTCGAGACTCCCCTGGAGGCGGCACATACCCATGCCCAGTGCCCGGCGGCACAAAACTCGCTGCGACGGTTTCCCCTGCACGCGTGATTTTATCGACCAAATTCTGTTTATCAACAACCAGACTCAAAGCACGACGCACCCTGGCATCGCTGAAAGGGCGGCGGCTTGCGTTAAAGCGAATAAAATACGACCCTAAAAACGGTGCGGCGTGGAAATCCGGCCTCTGCCTCAATTCATTCATGAGCATCGTGGGCGCCAACCCCTTGTCCATCATGAGATCCGCCGAACCTGTCGCGTAAAGATTGAAGGCAGTCATTGGACGGGCGGCGGGCAGGACGTCGATGCTCTCGAGCGCCACAGATTTCGCATCCCAAAAACGCGGGTTTTTCAACAACCGCACGCGATCAAACAAACGCCATTCCTTCAGCAAAAAAGAGCCGTTGCCCATGAAATGAGCGGGCTTGGAAGCCCAATCTGCGTGGGCCTCGACAGTCGCTTGATGCACGGGCAAGAAGGTTGCAAAGGCACAAAGATCAGGAAAATAGGGCGTCGGATTGTCCAACTGAACAGTCAAGGTGAGGGGGGAGGGCGCCTTGATGCCAACTTGTGAAAAGTCAGCCAATTTTCCAGAATTAAAAGCCTCTGCGTTCGTAATCGGGAAAAATTGAGAGGCGTATTCAGCCCCTGTCTCTGGCAACAAAACCCTTCTCCAAGCGTACAAAAAATCTGCGCTTGTCACACGCTCACCGTTAGACCAACACGCAGTATCCCGGAGAAAGAACGTGTAACCCCGGCCATCAGCAGACACCTCCCACCGTGTTGCCACACCTGGAAGAACTCCAGCGTCGGGACCGAATATCGTCAACCCTTCAAACAGCGCGTAAGCGACCCGGCTGCTCGGCTGCGCTGTAATTAGCGCAGGATCCAAAAGCTCAGGTTCGGAGCCGTTTATAAAGACGAGATCAGCTCGCCCTCCGCCTCTGTCACACCCAAAACAAGCAAAAAAGCCGCATCCCAACGCAAAAAGAACAAGCGCTCTCCTCAGACCTAACGAAGTACCGAGCCGAGGCAACCGCTCACACCAAAAGAGAAAACTACTGGCCAGAGCCCCCAAGATTCGCTGAAGCAGGAGCAACATTGGACTGAGGCGTTGAGGTCAACTTAAGAATCGGCTCTGCGCGCAAAAGGTCAGAACTGCTAAGCGGTTTAGGCGCCTCAGCCGCTGGGTTAGGCGCCTCAGCCGCTGGCTTTGGTGCCTCAGCCGCTGGTTTGGGTGCCTCAACCGCTGGTTTGGGTGCCTCAGCCGCTGGCTTGGGTGCCTCAGCCGCTGGTTTGGGTGCCTCAACCGCTGGTTTGGGTGCCTCAGCCGCTGGCTTGGGTGCCTCAGCCGCTGGTTTGGGTGCCTCAACCGCTGGTTTGGGTGCCTCAGCCGC
>CANJPY010000041.1 GCA_947476255.1 Chthoniobacteraceae bacterium
AATAGAACCTCTTTTGGGCCTCACCCACTGGGTGAGCCTCCGTGCGCTGTCTCCAAAGCCGGGGAAGACAGGACTGTCTTCCCCATGTGCTCACTTTCCCATGGAGCGCGAAACTGCCTGAACCCGGAGGGTTCCCAGCCATTAGCCGGCGGTTGAGCGAAGCGACACCACCGGTACCTTCCAGCCCCACAAACACGCATCCCAAAGGGATGCCAGAGTGTGCTGGGGCTGTCTGAAGCTGCGTGAGACCGGTGAAGAACCTACGCTTGGCGCAGTCTTGCATCCCTCCGGGATGCCTTGTTTTGTGGTCTGACAACCGGTGGTGTCGCTTCGCTCAACCACCGGCAAATGGCGGTGATGCCTCCGGCATCTGATCTCCCTTTGCCGTTTTTAGGTTAACGGGTGGAATGAGTTGTCTCTAGCCGCCACACTGCTCACCAAGGAGCACTGCACTGGCGAGGGAAGACACGGTGGGAAACGGGAGGAGTTTTCTCATCTGTCCGACGGTAGCAGTTTCAAGAGTCTTTTGCGTGTCGGTAAAACTACCGACCGCACTGGCCATGCTCTCGGGATTGTCGAGCGCTCTCAACGAGTCTAGTGTATGGGTGTGGCACACTCATTCCAATCCCAGTCAACGATCCGGCCTGTGGTTTGGAATTCGTGCCCATCATGGACTACGGCTCAGCTGTCGGGGCTGTTTTTTTTACTGCTTGGGACCAACCCGACGCTGGCGGCCGAGAAGCCCGCTTTCGCGGTTGAAGCAATTGAAGCAGACGGAGTGAAACTTCCGCTTGGCGGGGAAACCACCGGTCCGCTCAAACTCCGTTCGAATACGCGCTCATTGGACATCACCTTTGCCCCCGTTCGGAGCGCCAGCGCTGTGCCTCTCCGCTTCCGCTATCAGCTGGACGGCTTCGACCTGGGGTGGCGCGATCCCATTGGCGTGATGCGCTTTGCGGTGCGATTCAACGACGCGGCAGACAACACAATTTCGGGGGAGGAGTTTGACGCTTATGGTGAGAGTCCTGGCTGGACTGGCGTGCCCGAGACGGCCCGGTTTAAAGAGCGCCAAGAGACGCTGGAGGTGCCGCAAGGGGCCACCCGCCTGCAGGCTTGGCTCAGCAGTGCGGGGCCCCAGCAAACCATGGGCGTCTACGCATTAGATGGCCTGGAGGTGATGATTATGTCGAGCTCTCCAACGCTCGAGGAGCGCTCCGTGGGAATGATCCCGCCAACCGGCTCTTTGATGGACAAAAGCGCCGGCACCCCAACGGGTTGGGCGCGGCATGGAACCAGCCTGGGCATTGCACAGATCCGTCCCCAGGCAGGCAGGCCGCCCCTGATTATTATGCGCGATGACCGCCCGGACGCCTTTGGCGGCTGGCTGACCCGGGGCTCGAAGGATCTCCCTCTTGCGGGTGCGTCCAAGATCCTGCTGAAATGGCGCGAAGCCTACTCCATTGGCTGGGGGGGCGGTGCACGGGTGTCGTATCCGTACCTTCCTGCGGGGGAGTACCGGTTGCGGATTCAAACTCTGAGCGTTGAGGGCCTGCCGCTGGGTAACGAGTCAGTGATGCGCCTTTTGGTGGTTCCTCCCTTCTACCAGACGCGCGGCTTCTGGATTTGCCTCGCTGGCTTGGTGTCAGCGGCGCTCGGACTCTTGGTGCGGCAATTCACTCGCAGAAGATTGCAGCGCCGCCTCGACGTGCTCGAGAGCGAGCGCGCTGTGGAGCGCGAGCGCGGCCGGATCGCGCGCGACCTGCACGACAACCTTGGCGCCGATTTGACCCATCTGGCGCTGCTGAGCGATCTTGCCCAGGCTGATGCGGGTGATGTGAACAAGGCGAAGTTTCACTTCGACCAGATTTTTGATCTTGCCCAGAGCCTGACGCGCCAGGTGGACGAGATGGTCTGGGCTGTGAATCCGGCGAATGATTCGCTCAAGGGTTTTGTGCCTTTTCTCAGCAACTACTCTCAGAACTACCTTCTTGCAGCCGGTCTTCCCTGCAGGCTTGATCTGCCCGACTCTTTAGAGGACGTACCCTTGTCGTCTGCGCAAAGGCATCACCTGTTCTTGACGGTGAAAGAAGCGCTGCACAACATCGTGAAGCATGCACACGCGACGGAGGCGCGGCTGTCTGTGCGCATTCACCAGAGATTGCTCACCATCCGGGTTGAAGACAATGGACGCGGTATCGCAACGGTGTGATGGGACGGGCAACATGCATCAACGCCTCAGCAGCATCGGCGGGACGTTCGAGCGGACCAGTACACCCAACAATGGGACGGCGGTTTCGCTGACGCTTCCCCTTGGCAAAGCCTAATAAAACAAAATGCCAATCACTGTTGCCATAGTAGAAGACGATGCACGGATTCGCCGTAGCCTTGCCGCGATGCTTGGCACTGCGAGTGACATCGAATGTGTCGGACAGTTTCCCAACGCCGAGGAAGCGCTGCGAAAGGTGCCGACACTCAAGCCGCGTGTGATTTTTATGGATATTCACCTTCCCGGAATGAGCGGGGTGGATTGCGTTCGCGAGATTGCCGGCACTGTTCCCAAGCCCCAGATCGTGATGCTCACCAGTTACGACGACAGCGACGCCATTTTCAGCAGCCTTAGCGCCGGAGCGTGCGGCTACCTGCTCAAGCCGATCCGGACCGCACAGCTTATTGCCGCCGTCCGGGATGTTTATTCCGGTGGCGCCCCCATGAGCGGGCAGATCGCCCGCCGCGTCGTGGAGGCGTTCAACAAGCCTGCGCTCAAACCTTCCGTGTCCCCGGCACACCCTTCGCTTTCGGAGCGTGAAACGCAAATTCTCCAACTGCTCTCCGAGGGCTACTTATATAAGGAGATTTCAGACAAACTCTCCATCAGCTACTCCACGGTGCGGACGCACATTGAGAGAATCTACGAAAAACTGCACGTACAGTCCCGCGACCAAGCCGTCGCCCGGATGAATCTTAGGATGCCCTAGGACTCCGTAGAGCGAACTTGCACGGACGGGATTTGGCTGGTTTAAGCGAAGGCACCGGATGAGAACACGCTATGTGCTTAATCTGAGGGATTACGAGCAGAAATTGTGGACTGCGCTGACGCCCCACCCGGACCACGAACGCACGGTAGATTATCCGCGCTCGGGCGCAGTTGATGAGAGACGTGTGCGCGTATTGCCGAATCTGTCCGGCCGGCGCTGGAACCCGAGTCTAAGTCCTCTGCCGCCCCGGACTCCCACTGGAGGACTATCTTAGGATACCTCCCCCACGCTCCGCCGCTGCTCCAAAGGGTCCCGGCGATGTCGAAGCGGATCAGTGAGGCCGGACTCATTTGTTCCTCTCGCATACAACTCCCACCTCCCCGCCCCAACCGGTGTAGATATCAGGACGGAAGATATTTCGCTTAATTAGACCAGCACGAGGCAACCCATTTCTGGAGGATTCGCCGAACAGCGTGTCGGTAATTCTTCCGACATGCGAAAATTACGATATGGTCCATACTGTTACCACATGAGACCTGCCTCCAGAGCACTCGCTGTCCTCCCTGCCCTTCTTCTATACCTCAGCGTCGGCGCCGGAATTGGCGACGCCGTCGAACTGTCGGCCACGCTCAGTTTCAATCGAGACGTGCGGCCGATCCTTTCCGACAAGTGTTTTGCTTGCCATGGTTTTGATCCCCACACGCGCAAAGCTGCGCTGAGGCTTGATACGCCCGAAGGTGCCACGGCTGAGATTGATGGCGTACGTGCGATCGTGCCGGGAGACCTGACGAAGAGCGAGGCCTGGCTGCGGATCGTGAGCGAAGACAAAGAAGAAGTGATGCCGCCGCCGAAGTCGCACAAGACGCTGAACGCGGCGGAAAAAAACATCCTCAAGCAATGGATCACCGAGGGTGCGCACTATCAAAAGCACTGGTCTTTCGAGCCACCGCAACGCTCACCCAAGTCGGAGGTGCGGGACAAGAGCTGGGAGAGGAATCCGATCGACGCTTTCGTGCTGAAAAGTCTGGAAACAAGTGGGTTGAAACCAGCGGCCGAGGCGGACCGCCTGACCCTGGCAAGGCGGCTGTCGCTGGATCTCACGGGCCTGCCACCGAAGCCGGCGGAGGTGGAAGCATTCGTGAACGACAAGTCACCGAATGCCTACGACAAGCTGGTCGCGAAGCTCATGGACTCGCCGCGCTGGGGCGAGCATCGCGGTCGCTACTGGCTGGATGCGGCACGCTATGCGGACACGCATGGCATCCACGTGGATTCCTACCGCGAGATCTGGCCGTATCGCGATTGGGTGATCGCGGCGTTCAATCGCAACCAGCGTTTCGATCACTTCACGGTGGAACAACTCGCCGGCGACCTCCTGCCAGAGCCGACCCGCGAGCAGCTCGTTGCCACGGGCTTTCATCGCTGCAACATCACAACGAGTGAGGGCGGAACGATCGATGAAGAAAATCTTGCCCTGTATGCAAACGACCGTGTGACGACGACTTCGTGGGTATGGCTTGGGCTCACGACGAACTGCGCGGCGTGTCATGACCACAAGTTCGACCCGATCACGCAGAAGGACTTTTACTCGATGGCGGCTTTTTTTCGAAACACGACCCAGCCCCCGAAGGACGGGAACGCGAAGGACACGAAGCCCGTGGTCTATCTGCCTGAGGCTAAGGACGAAGTGCGGCATAAGGAGTTGCCGTCGCTCATCGCGGGCCTGCGTGATTCCTTGAACAAACGCCGGGGCGCGGCGCTGCCCACCATCAATGAATGGTTGAAGACGGCGAAGTCCGAAGCGGCGGACATCGCACCCGACGCGCTGGTGGCAAAGATCGAGCTCAAAGACGGCGCGCTCGACGCAGGCGCGACAGCCTCGGGCGCCCTCGAATGGCACGACGGCGGACATGCGGGTAGCGCGCCGGTTTTCAACGCCAATGCGAGTGTCGAATTCGGCGACGTGGCGGACTTTGACAAGAGCCAGCCCTTCGCCATCGCCGCGTGGGTGAAGATGCCCGCGATCCTGAGTGCCCCAGCAACAATCGTGGGTCGGCTCGACGACCGCAAAGGTCGTAATGGCTGGGAGTTGTTCGTGCAGGGCAGGTCTGTGGGCTTGCAAATCTTCGGGCAGAATCCGGATGGCTTTATCCGCGTCTTCACCAGAGGCGCGTTGCTCGATGCCGGCAAGTGGGCGCATGTGCTCACGATGTATGACGGCTCCGGCACCGCTGGGGGGGTGCGCGTGTTCGTAAACGGCCGCTCGCAGTCGGTTGTCACGCAGGGGGCTCCTCTGAAAGGCGCCATCAATGCGTCCGTGCCGTTGCGCGTGGGCCGCCGCGAAGTGAGGTCGCCGCTTGCCGGCGGTCTGGTCCAGGACGTGCGTGTTTTTTCGCGGCAGCTCAAGTCCGGTGAGGTGCGCTGGCTGCCGGAACTCGACAAGTTGCAGGAAGCCCTCGCGCTCGCGCCCGAGAAGCGCACGCAGCCACAGAAGGCGGCGCTGAACAATTACTTCCTCGACGTGATCGACACCGCACAGGTGGCACTCACAGAAAACGCCGAGTCGCTCGAAGCCGAACTCGTGGACATCCGCGCGCGTGCCGCTGTCTCGCATATCCAGCAGGAGAAACCCGGCATGCCGATGGCGAACATCCTCATGCGCGGAGCATACGACAAAGTGGGCGAGCAAGTCGGTCCTGCGGGCCTCAGCGCGCTGCACCCGATGCCACCGGACGCACCGAAGAACCGACTAGGACTCGCACGCTGGTTGGTGTCGCCGGATAATCCGCTCACAGCACGAGTCACGGTGAACCGCTTCTGGCAGGAAGTGTTTGGCACCGGTCTGGTAAAGACCGTCGAGGACTTCGGTTCGCAGGGCGAAAGGCCGGAGAACCAAGAACTGCTCGACTGGCTCGCCGTGGAGTTTCGCGAATCCGGTTGGGATGTGAAGAAGCTCTTCACCCTCATGGTCACCTCGGCGACGTATCGCCAGGCGTGCAAAATCACGCCGGAGAAACTGGAGCGTGATCCGCAAAACCGCCTACTCTCACGCGGGCCGCGTTTCCGCATGGATGCGGAAATGATCCGCGATTACGCGCTGGCAGCCAGCGGCTCGTTGTCGCCGAAAATGGGCGGACCGGGAACCAAGCCCTACCAGCCTGCGAACATCTGGGAAGCCGGATCGAACATTGGCAACCCGCGCTACGAACAGGACAAGGGCGAGAGCTTGTATCGCCGGACGATCTATAACTTCTGGAAACGTCAGGCGCCGTCGCCAAACATGGAGATCTTCAACGCGCCCTCGCGCGAGTCCTGCACCGTGCGCAGGGAGCGTACGAATACCCCGATTCAGGCACTCGTGACCCTGAACGATCCGCAGTTTGTGGAAGCCGGGCGCCGACTGGCGGAGACGGCTTTAAAGAAAGGCGGTGGTCAGGCCGCTGCAATTTCGCTGATGTTCCGCAGCGTGTTATTGCGGCCACCGACCACCGAGGAAGCTTCCGTGGTCGCGCACACCGCGAGCAGTCTGGAGCGCCAGTTCGCAGAAAATCCGGAACGTGCTCAAGCGTTTCTGGCTGTCGGAGACAGCAAAGCCGATACCGCGCTTCCCGCCGCGCAGTTTGCCGCGCTCTCCGTAGTGGCGAGCCAGCTCCTCAATTTAGACGAAGCCCTCAACAAATAGATCCCCGCCATGAACTGCAATTCACACTTGTTCGCGGACCTTCCCGCAGAGACACGACTCGCCCTGACGCGCCGCCAATTATTCGCCCGTGGACGCAACGTGCTTGGCGCCGCCGCACTGGGATCGCGGCTCAGCGAGGGAGCCACACGCACGCTTGCGGGCGGAGGCGGGCCCACGTTGCCTCACTTTCCCGCGAAGGCAAAGAACATCATCTACCTGCACATGGTCGGCGGGCCCTCGCAGATGGACCTCTACGACTACAAGCCGGAGATGGTCAAGATGTACGACAAGGACCTGCCAGACAGCATCCGCAAAGGTCAGCGGCTCACAGGGATGACGAGCAATCAAGCTCGGTTTCCTATCGCGCCGTCCAAATACCGATTCGCTCCGGCAGGCCAGTGCGGGCTGTGGATGAACACGGAGTTGCTGCCTTACACGGCGAAGTCCGTGGACGACATGGCGTTTATCCGTTCGATGTTTACCGAGGCGATCAACCACGAGCCCGCGATCACCGAGATGCAGACCGGTTCACAGATCCCAGGGCGCGCGTGCATGGGCTCATGGGTGAGCTACGGACTCGGTTCGACGAATCAGAATCTGCCAACCTTTGTCGTGCTCGTTGCCAAGCCGACCAACCGCGCACAGGAGCAGCCGGTCTCTGGCAAACTGTGGACGAGCGGTTTCCTGCCGGGCGAACATGCTGGCGTGAGCCTCCGCAGTTCCGGCGATCCGATCCTGTATATCAACAACCCCGAGGGCATCACGCGCGAGATGCGACGCGAGCAGCTTGACGGCCTTAATAAGCTCAACGAGATGGCTTTCAGCGCAGTCGGTGATCCCGAAACGCACACGCGTATCCAGCAATACGAGATGGCCTTCCGCATGCAAGCAAGCGTTCCCGAGCTGACAGACCTGAGCAAGGAGCCCGCTCACATTTTTGAGCTCTACGGTGAGGAAGCGAGGAATTCGGGTAGCTTTGCCAACAGCCTGCTGATGGCCCGCCGGCTCACCGAGCGCGGTGTGCGCTTCGTACAGGTCTACCACAACAACTGGGACCACCACTCCGACGTAAGCCGGCGCATGCCCAGCCAGTGCAAAGACATCGACCAGCCCACACACGCGCTCATCGAAGACCTCAAACAGCGCGGTCTTTTTGAAAGCACCCTCATCATCTGGGGCGGCGAATTCGGCCGCACGATCTATTCGCAGGGCGGCCTCACGCACGAGAATTATGGACGCGACCACCACCCGCGCTGCTTTACCATGTGGATGGCCGGCGGCGGAGTGAAAGGCGGCACGATCTACGGCGAAACGGACGATTTCAGCTACAACATCGTAAAGGATCCCGTGCATGTGCGCGATTTCCACGCCACGGTGTTGCACCTCCTCGGCGTCGATCACGAGCGCTTTACCTACCGAGCGCAAGGGCTCGACTTCCGACTCTCCGGGGTGGAAAAAGCGAACGTAGTAAAAGCGGTCGTTCTCTGAGACACAGATAAGCCCAGCAAAGAAAAGCCCGGGGGGGACAATCTGCGGGTTCCCCCTCCTCCGATCCCGGCGAGCCCCCACCCCTCGCCGCACGGCCGTCAAATCATCTTCTCAGACTGTCGTTGCCCGCTCGCAGTTAACCACGCCCCAGCCTTTTACGAGAACTCCGACAGATGCCTGAGTATACGTGGCATCCGTGTGAGGATTCCGACCTGCGTACAAAATCTCGGTTCACAGGCGGCGGATGGTCACGCAGTAGGCTCCCCACTTTTGCGTGGGCATGTCGCCATGGAAAAGGGCTCGCAGTTCGGTCGCTCCCGCCTGCAGTTCACAGCGGAACGTGATGCCCTTATCTTGCGCTGTCACCTCGCGCTCGAATTTCTGGTCTCCGATGTTCAGTTCAGCCCGGATGATCGGCAGCGCAATCCCTGCTGCGGTCTCTTTGCCGTGACACAGGGTGTCGGTCAACGCAACGGGGGGCGCGGGCGCAACAATGGGCAGGTCCACCTCTTCGGGCCAGCGACGCAAGCTGATTTCATAAATCCCTGACTGCGAGACTTTCAGGTTATAGCTTCCAACTGCATTGACTCCTTTGCGGATCTTATCGTTGTCGACAAAATAGGGACGGTCCCAGGACCCGGGCGAGAGAGTGAGCGGGTTTTCTGCCGCATCGCCGATCACGATAGGCGTCCGAATTGCAAGTTCGGGCTGGATGGACTTCCACCACTGATCGTATTCGTCCTGCAGTTTGGAGACAATTTCTGGAAACCGGTGGGCGACATTGGTGGACTGCATGGGATCCGCCTCCAAGTCATAGAGCGCCGTGTTCGATAGCAAACGCCAGTGTCGCCACATCACACACGCATCGCCGCTTTTGGGCGTTCCGTATTGCACAACCAAAGTCCGATCCGGGATTACCTCCTTGGCCCGGATTGCGGGGACTAAACTGATACCATCAAATTGATTATCTGCCGGCTTCGGGATGGAGGTCAGCTCCAAGAGAGTCGGCAGGATGTCCTGAACCTGCGTCAGGCCGTCGACCACGCGCCCGCCTCCAACTTTTCCTTGTGGCCAGCGGATAAACAGCGGCGAGCGGTGTCCTCCCTCCCAAAGTTGCGTTTTCCAACCGCGGACATTCGCATCAAAGATCTGAACTCCGTGGGAACCGCCATTGTCATGCAGGTAGACGAGGATCGTATTATCTGCCAGCCCGGTCTCCTGCAGAAAGGCTTCGAGACGACCAACGTTTTCGTCGATATTGTCAACCATCGCCGCATAAGTCAGCAGTTCCTTCTGCTGCTTCTTGAATGACGCGGCATATTTCTGCCGATTCCGCTCCGGGGCATAATACGGGCTGTGGGCCAAATTATTTGGAATGAACGCAAAGAACGGCTCATGCGCTGCAGCCTGCTGGCGCATCCACGTCATCGCCTCGGTAAACCAGACATCGCCGCAATATCCGAAGTACTGCGTGGTGACTCCATTGAGCAGATAGTGATCATCGAAGTAGTCATTCCCCCAATAATCACCGACCTTATCCGCAGCTGCCTGCCGAAACCAAAGGGCCTCGTCGAAACCCCGATCCTGCGGGCGCATCGGAAAGTTGTCACCCACGTGCCATTTACCAAAGATGCCGGTCTTGTAGTTTGCCTGCTTAAAGAGCTCCGCGATGGATGGCAGATCGCGGCGCAGATGCGTCGCATCCGTGCCGACAGCCCGTGCGCCATTGCGCATGCAATGAACTCCGGTGAGCAAAGAGCCCCGCGTGGGCGTACACATGGGGGCGACGTGAAATTGGGAAAAACTCACACTCTGCGCCTGCAACCGATCGAGGTTGGGAGTTTTTAGAATCGGGTTGCCGACCGCTGAGAAATCGCCGATCCCCATGTCATCCTGCAAGAGGATGATGAGGTTGGGCCGGGTCTGCGCAGGCTGCACGGCCATGGCCAGTGGCAGGTGCAGGGCAAGTGCCATAAATACAAGAACGACAGAAACTACACGCGGCTGGAACTGGAGAAGATTTTTGATGCAAGTCATAAGGTTTATTTGAAATTCTTGATCGCCTCCACAAACAGTCGCGGGCCGGATCGGAAGGCGGAGGAAAGCTTGGTTTCCATCTCCTCTCCAATCTGCCGCATCAGATCTTCTCGCAAAATCCTTTCAGGAGGGTTGGAAGGGGCCCCCGCCGCAGCGCCATCTGTCCCGGGCCGATTGCTCGGCATTTCGAGCAATACGATTCCATCCGCAGATTCGAAGGAGGCGTTTCCAGATTCAGGAACCGCAGTCCCTTTTAGGTCGGCTGCGGAGTGGTAAGCATTGGGCATTGGCACTCATGAAACCTCAGGCGCTTTCTCCGGATTGGCAATCCCGAAGCCGCACCCTCGGTGTCCGCATTGGACCGTGCCAGATGGCGTGTCGGTATTTCTTCCGACATGGCAAATCGACGGATTACCGTAAAATCCTGAACGATTTGTATTCCCCAGCCTCATCCCCCCCTCTGTTTGCTCATTCTGCTGTGGAGTTTCCCACCTGCGCTTCCGGCCAAGCCCCAGTCCGCCTGCCTCGCGCCGTCACCGAACAAAGCCCCTCTCACATCATGACTACCATGCTCCCCTCGCTCCGAACCCTGCTGCTCCTGAGTCTGACGCTACCCACACTGCAAGGCCAACAGCTGCCCCCTTTGCCCGAGGGAGGCACGCTGCCCCCCAAGGCCTCCGAAAAGCCACTGCGGATCCAACCCAACGCAGGCAACCCCAAGGAGGTGATTCCCGTCCCGGAACAGTTCCAAAAACCTGCGTTGGTCTATTCCCCGGATTTGGCTCTGAAAACCTTCGCCGTGCCCGAAGGCTTTCATGTGGAACTGGTTGCTGCCGAGCCCACGGTGCAGTCCCCGGTAGCCATCAACTTCGATGCAAACGGAAACCTCTTTGTGGTGGAAATGCAGGGCTACATGCAAGACCTCGGGGGTAACGGAGAAGATTTGCCCGTCGGCCGCATCAAACGGCTCGAGAGCTCCAAAAAGGACGGTGTTTATGACAAGGTCACAGTTTTTGTCGATCATCTCGTAATGCCCCGGGCCGTCATGCCTTTTGGAGATGGCGTGCTCGCCGTGGTTCCCCCCAATCTGATTTATTATCGGGATACCAATGGCGATGGTGTCGCCGACGAAAACACGGTGATTGATAACAAGGTGGGGCAGCTTGGGGGACAACCGGAGCACATGCCCAATACCCCAGTGTGGGCCTTGGACAACTGGATTTACCTCTCCCAACACGGAACACGTTACCGGTTTTCTGATGGTCAATGGATCAAGGACAGCGTCGCCGCTCGCGGGCAGTGGGGGCAGTCCATGGATGATGACGGACGGCTGTTCGGGAATTTAAATGGCAGTCCCCTAAATGTGAACTATTTCCCGCCGTCGCACTATGCGCGAAACCCGCGTTTCGAGTCACCTGAGGGGTTGTTCGTGCCGATTATGAAGGACCGCATGGTATGGCCGACAGCCTCCTCGCGCGGCTTTCAGACTGGCTTCAGGGAGTCCCAGGTGCGCGAAGAAAACAGCACGCTCATCAGCGTCACTGCGGCGTGCGGGCCCTGCATTTACCGGGGGGACCTCTTCCCGTCCGATTTTCGCGGTAACGCCTTTGCCTGCGAGCCCGCGGGCAATCTGGTGAAGCGCATGGTCTTGAGCGAAGAGAACGGCCTTCTCTCGGCGGCCAATGCCTACGAACAACGCGACTTCTTTACTTCCACCGACGAGCGCTTTCGTCCGGTGAATCTGAATGTGGGTCCCGAAGGCGCACTTTACGTCACCGACATGTATCGCGGCATCATCCAACACGCTTTTTTCATGACGCCGTTTCTGGCGGACTATATACGCATCCGGCAGTTGGAGCAGCCCATCGATTATGGCCGGATCTGGCGCGTTGTGCCGAACGGAACCAATCCGCACCACGTGGTGCTGCCCAGTCAACCGGCAAAACTTGTGCCTTATCTTTCCCATTCTAACGGATGGGTTCGGGACAGCGCCCAGCGCATGCTGGTTTGCGCGGGAGATCAGAGTGTCAAAGCTGCCTTGCGTGAGCTGTTGTCGAAACACGAGCAACCCCTCGCCCGCCTCCACGCCTTTTGGACCTTGGAAGGACTGGGGGAATTTACGATCGCTAAGAATCCTGATGCGGTTGAGGCGCTGCGGGCTTTCTTCACGGATACCGACCCGCGTCTGCGCGCTGCTGCGGTGAGACTCAGCGATGGGAGCATGGCCCCCGAATTGGCCAAACTGGCAACAGATCCAGACGCGAAGGTGCGAGGCGAACTGGCCTTCCGATTCTCCTCGTTGCCGGGCGAAGCCACTCAAAGCGCCGTGGTGAGTCTGGCGATCATGCAGCCGCACGCCTTCGTTTTTGATGCGCTCATTTGCGGCTACGGCGGTCGGGAAAGCGATCTTGTGGCCACCTTGCTCGCGCACCCCGACTTGCCGGGAAACGAGGTAAAGGTCGAGACCCTGATCAAAAATCTCGCTCGCTGCGTGATGGCACGGAAACGCCCTGCCCAGGTAGCGCTCTTGCTCGACCTTGCTGCAAAGCAGAAGTTTCGCTCTCCTTTGTCGAAGGCAATTCTTTCGGGAATCGCGCCCGATTTGGCACGTCTGCGTCGCGAACCTCCCCAGCGATTGATTCTCTTGAATGAGGAGCCTGTCTTGCTCGGGCTACTGGATGCGGATCCAAATAAGGCGTTAAAGGATACTTCGGAGGGCCTCCGTTTGGTGTTAGCCTGGCCCGGCAAACCCGGCTTCACACCTCCCCCGCCAGTGGCCGCCCTGACCTCTAAGGAACAAGAGCTCTTCGCCAAGGGAAAAGAACTCTACACCACCATCTGCATGGGATGCCACCAACCCTCTGGATTTGGAGCCGAGGGAATCGCTCCGCCTTTGGCGGACAGCGAGTGGGTTCTGGGTGCCCCGGACCGTATTGTTCGTATCCTGCTGCATGGCGTGACTGGCCCGATCCAAGTGAACAACCGGACGTTTTCGCTTGAAATGCCTCCTTTGGGTGCAGTGCTGGACGATCAGTCTGTGGCAGCCACACTCACCTACATCCGGCGCGAATGGGGACACACCGCCTCGGCCGTCTCCCCTGCGCAAGTCGCCTTGATGCGCGCCAGCATCGGAAACCGAACCGCGCCATGGACCGAAGGCGAGCTGTTGGCTCCGCTGAGCGCCAAAAAGTGACCTCGCGCGAAATAAGCGCACACGCCAACGCAGCAGATGGGGATGCGCACTCCAGAACAAATTTAACGTGCCGTGGCAATGCAGACCTTTCCTGCACGCATACGTGAAAATGGATTCCGATTAATTCCACCACGCCACTTTCCACCCCTGCCACCCAAACCGCAAACAGAGAAGAAAACACCAGTTCAAAAACAAAACAACAAAATGAAATCAGCCTTCCTCCTCACACTGTCCTTAATCAGCCTCACGCCCCTGGCAAACGCCACAGTCGTGGAAGATTCCGTCCCTTACTGTGGCTGGAATAATGGCGCACTCCATAATGGCGAACTCCAAATGCGTATGTGGTACCCGGACGGAGTCAAGCAACTCAGAGGAATCCTCGTGATGGCTGCGGGCCTGGGTGGCGACGCACGCAGTGGGGCGAACGAAGCCGCAGGAGACCTCTTTTTTAAGGCCGTCGCCAAGAAACATAACTTTGCGCTCATGGGGCTTCGTTTCTCCACAGGCAACGCATTTGACTCAAATGATCGGACTCTTGTTGAAGGCATACACAAAATGAGCGCCACTTCGGAGCATCCGGAACTTCAATCGGCTCCCATCGCAACCTACGGATTCTCCAATGGAAGCGGGTGGGCTGTTCATATGGCCGGCATTGAAAGCAGTCGCACGATTGCCTTCGCTCACGACAAAGGCATATCCTACCCCCAGATACAACAATATGGTATGGTGAGTGGTGATGCACGGAATGTTCCCGGATTGATTGTTTGGGGGGAACAAGACACCGGTAGGGCCCCTGCTATTAAAAAAGCTTTTGCTGCCGACCGCTCCGCTGGCGCACTATGGCAAGTCATTCCTGATTATGGGCAGGGCCATTCCGCCAGTGGATACGGACACTATTACGCCGCTCTTTTCCTCGATCGCATGATCGATCTTCGTCTTCCCGAGGATTGGACTCCAGGCACCCAACCGGAACTCATTTCTCTCACTGAGGACGAAGGCTGGCTCGGCGATAACTCGACCACAGAAAGCCCCCTCGCCGCCGTTCACGCTCCAAATTCTACCCTGCCACTCGCTACAAAACGCACCATGAGTTGGTTCGCAACGGAGGAACTTTCGTGGCTTTGGCGTGCCATCGCGACCCGCCAACACAACCTCCCCGCCAAAGGCCCATCCGTACCAGGAGCAACTTTTAGGGGCATATTCACGATGTTCGCCAATCGCCCAGTGACGCTGCAAGGTGATGCGAATACCGTGTGGTACACAGCCAACAGCGACGACAGTTTCACTCCTGTTCCAAAAAATCCGGACGGCGCATCCAGCCGCTTTGTTCCCAATACACCTGGCATCTATCCACTGTGGGCGATTCAAGTTACAGATGCTTTGAATATGACTTCTGCCATCAGCCCGCTGACCATCTTGCTGGTTAAAGAGCCGATTCCTCTTTCACTCCGAGTCGCTGCGTGTGTCACGGTTAGTAACAATATTGTAGCGAAATTGCAGGTGCGCGCCTCAAACGACTGCCCTCTGAGCGAACTCACCTACACCTGGTCCCCTGTAGGCGAACCGCCAGCTCCAGTAGGGTTTTCTATCAATGGGAACAATACGGCCAACGACACATCGGTCACCTTCAAAAAAGCCGGAAACTACCAGTTTAAGGTCACTCTCCGAGATGCTGGCGGGCAGGAGCTCGAAAGTGTCACAAGCACAAAAGTCAGCCAGATACAGAAGAGTCTGACCATGACTCCACTGACACCCTCTATACCAGCGGGAGGCAGCGTATTGTTCTCTGTAAATGGCATCGACCAGTTCGGGGATAAGATGAAACCCTCCGCGACAACCTGGAGTGTATCGGGGGGCGGCTCTATCGACGCCAAAACAGGAAGTTTCACGGCGGGCAGTAAACCCGGAACCTTCCGTGTCACTGCCGCTGACAGCGGTAAATCGGCCACCACCCTGATCACTGTCGTCAAACGATAGCGGCTGATCCAGCAACGGTAACGGCACCTCCCGCATCCGGCTCAGTGGTGAGTCGGATGCGGCCGAAGGGATCTTCAGGAAGCCGCTCTGGAGCCTGTGATGTCCAACGGAAAAGCGCCCGGAATAGCTGTTGGCTCCCTTGACGTTAAAAAAATGGCCACGTACGGAATCACTACACACGACGCTGCTCCATCAGGAGACTCGGTCTGCGGTATCAATCACTGAGAACGTCTCCATCAGCGGCTCCGGCTCGAATGCGATGATTGGTCTGTGTCATTTGCGCCTGCGCCTGCAGTGCTTCATCCGGATATTCCCCCCCAAACTCCTCGGTGGCGGTAGTTGCCAATCATGATCCGCATCAGGCGAATACACGCTCAGGGTGTATTCGATGCCCCGTCCCGCCAATGCAGCGAAAGAGATCTCACTTGCAGCATACAGTTTCTGGGCTCGAACATACAGTTCATCAGGCAGCTCGATTTGAGTTCTACCCATGACAAGAGCCTGATGGTATTCCCATTCAGTGTCGAACAGAGGGCCGTTCTTCCTCCGGCGCCCGCTGCCTCTGAATTGCGTTACCTCCCCCCCTCAGCCTAGCCTTGCCCGCTGGATTTCTCCCTAAATCCGCCTTCTTTTCTCAATAACTTTGACACATCCGATCACCAAGGCTTGCCCGATCGCCCCCAAATCGCTTCTGTTAACAAACGCACACATGAGCACAGACGCCTTTCATCCTCATTCCTTCGACACTGGTTCCGGAACACAGGGCCAGTTCTACTCGCTGCCCGCCCTCGAATCCGCCGGCATCGGTCCCATTTCCAAACTGCCCGTCTCCATACGGATCGTTCTCGAATCCGTGTTGCGCAATTGTGATGGCAAGAAAGTATTGCCCGAGGATGTCAAGGCCCTCGCCAACTGGAACGCCAAAGCGCCTGCGCAGGTGGAAATCCCGTTCGTGGTCGCCCGCATCGTCCTTCAGGACTTCACGGGAGTCCCGCTTTTGGTGGACCTTGCAGCGATGCGCTCCGCCGTCAACCGCATGGGCCGCAATGCAGGCATCATTGAACCGCTGGTTCCCGTCGATCTCGTCGTCGACCATTCCGTGCAGGTGGATTACTTCGGCTCCTCCACGGCGCTGGAACAGAATCTGGACCTCGAATTCAAGCGCAACCGCGAACGTTACCAGTTGCTCAAGTGGGGCCAGCAGGCCTTCAAGACCTTCGGCGTCGTGCCTCCAGGTATCGGCATCGTCCATCAGGTCAACCTTGAATACCTCGCCAAGGGCGTTTTGGAACGCGGCGGCGTTTTCTTCCCAGACACCCTCGTGGGCACTGACTCACACACCACCATGATCAACGGGCTGGGAGTCGTCGGCTGGGGCGTAGGTGGGATCGAGGCAGAGGCGGGCATGCTGGGCCAACCCGTGTACTTCCTGACGCCTGAAGTCGTCGGAGTTCATCTCACCGGCGCCCTTGCCGAGGGTGTGACCGCCACGGATTTGGTGCTGCATGTCACGCAGATGCTGCGCAAGGCAAAGGTGGTGGGGAAATTTGTGGAGTTTTACGGTCCCGGTGCCGCCAGCCTCCCAGTGGTGGACCGCGCCACCATCGCGAACATGGCGCCCGAATACGGCGCCACCATGGGCTTCTTCCCCGTGGACGAGCAAACCGTGCAATACCTGCGCGAGACGGGCCGGCCTGAAGCTCACTGCAAAACCTTCGAAGCTTACTATAAAGCGCAGGAGCTCTGGGGGATCCCCAAGAAAGGCGACATCAACTACAGCGTCGACCTCGACTTGGACATTTCCAAAATCGTTCCTGCCGTCGCCGGTCCCAAGCGTCCGCAGGACCACATTGAGCTCACCGCACTCAAGAGCACCTTTGAAGGGCTCCTTGCCAAACCCGTGGCCGATGGCGGCTATGGAAAAGCGGCGGCCGAACATGCGACCCAGCATCCCGTACACCTTCACAAGACAGCGGAACCCGCCGCCGCCGCCTACCATGAAGCCGAAGCGCACATCGGCCATGGCAGCGTGCTGATCGCAGCCATCACCAGCTGCACCAACACGAGCAATCCAAGCGTGATGCTGGCCGCAGGCCTGCTCGCCAAGAAGGCGGTCGCCCGTGGTTTGAAGGTCAACCCCGCCGTCAAGACCTCCCTCGGGCCAGGGTCCCGCGTGGTGGCAGATTATCTGGACCGCACCGGCCTTCAGCCCTACCTCGATCAACTTGGTTTCCAAGTGGTTGGATTCGGCTGCACAACCTGTATCGGCAACTCCGGCCCCCTGCATCCCAAGCTCGAGGAAGCCATCCAAGCCCACGACGTCGTCGCCGCGAGTGTCCTCTCGGGCAACCGCAACTTCGAGGCGCGCGTGCATCAAAACATCAAGGCCAACTTCCTGATGTCCCCGCCGCTGGTCGTCGCCTTCGCGCTCGCGGGCACCGTGGACAAGGATCTGACCACAGAACCCATCGGTGACGGCGCCGACGGCAAACCTGTGTTCCTCAAAGACATCTGGCCTTCGCTGGCAGAGGTCCGCGAGGCCATGGCCTCCGCACTTTCCCCCGAAGCGTTCCGCCGCCTCTATTCGAACTTCGCCGATCAAAACCCAAAATGGAACGAAATCCCCTCCTCCACAGGCGAAATCTACCACTGGGACGTGGACAGCACCTACATTCAGGAACCGCCCTTCTTCACGGATTTCTCGCTCCAAGCAGGACACATCCACGAAATTAAGGGCGCACGTCCCCTCGGGATCTTTGGGGACTCGGTCACGACCGACCACATCTCGCCCGCAGGCGCCATCAAAAAGGCGTCTCCTGCAGGCAAGTTCCTCACGGATCATGCCGTGACCTTCGAAGACTTCAACAGTTATGGCTCCCGCCGCGGCAACGACCGAATCATGACCCGGGGAACCTTCGCGAATGTGCGCATCAAGAACCTCATGGTTCCAGGGGTCGAAGGCGGCGTCACCATTCACCAACCAAGCGGCGAACAGCAGGCCATTTACGACGCGTCCATTCGTTATCAAAACGAAGGCACGCCTCTGGTGATCTTCGCGGGGCAGGAATACGGCACCGGCTCCTCCCGCGACTGGGCGGCGAAGGGCACGCGCCTTCTCGGAGTGAAAGCCGTGGTCGCCCAGAGTTTTGAGCGCATCCACCGCTCCAACCTCGTGGGAATGGGGGTATTGCCGCTGCAATTCCCGGACGGCGTCACCGCGCAATCCCTGCATCTCGACGGCACCGAAACCTTCGACTTCACGGGACTCAACGACGACATCAAACCCATGAGCACCGTCACCCTGCACATTCACCGCGCAAACGGTGCGACTGAAACCGTCGCCCTGCGCAGCCGCATTGACACCGCCATCGAGGTTGACTATTACCGCCACGGCGGCATCCTGCCCTTCGTCCTGCGCGAATTGCTCGCACAGTGACGCTTGTGCCTGGCTGACAACCCTGCGTCTTCTCTCCAAGACGGTACCGTTTCCACCAAGCGGGTTGACCCAACGTCGCCAACTCGAACAGTCAGGCAAATTGCAGCGCCAAGGCAAAATGTGCGGTGCATCTTCTTACCAGTCCGCGCCGCTTCACACAGATGTTCGAAAATTTAGACTTCAGAGCGCGCTTTTAATGGCATTGGCAAGCATCCTGCGTCAGTGTTAGGCCTCGGTATCTCTCTCATGGACCAGTTCGCGGAATTACTTGAATTTATCAAAACCTACGGCGCTCCCGTAGTACTGCTTTGGGCTGTCTTGGAGACAGACTTGGTGTTTCTCGTCGTAGGAGCTTTATCTCATTCCGGTTATTTAAATCCGTACTCCTGTTTCCCCGCGGCCATAGCGGGTGCGCTCTTGCACGATACCATCGTCTTCTGGTTGGCTCGAAACCGTGCCGACTGGGTCCGTGCTCGGAAAGCCTACCAGAATTTGGCACCCTCGCTCGAAAAGTTCGCCAAAAAAACGGGTCCCTGGCAGATTTCGCTCTGCAGACCCCTTTACGGGACCCGTTATCCCACCATTATTTACTGGGGGCTCCAAAGCCTGTCCTATCCGAGATTTTATGCTGCCGTGAATGCGGGGTTGCTGCCTTGGGCCGCGTTTCTTGCCACGATTGGATACAAACTTTCCCACTACATCTACGATTTTGACGACTGGCTGGCGGAAGCCAAAAACTACATATTCGGGGCCGTCGTAGTTGCCATCATCCTTTATATCCTCAAAAGGAAATTGAGCCGTAAAACAGTGCCCTCCGCAGTGCCCGATAAATCCGTGACTTCCACCCCGCCCACGGAGAACATTTCCTGAGGTGACGAAGGCCAGCCAGCCATGCTCTCGCAGCTGAAAGTCGGTCAGTTCCGGTGTTTTGAAAAGTTTGAAGCCCGGTTTGAACCCGGAATCAACTTGATTGTTGGTCCAAACGCGCACGGGAAGACCTCCCTTCTTGAAGCAGCCTGCCTCCTGCTTCGGCTCCAATCGCCGCGCACCAGTCGCCTCGGAGAAATCATCCGCCATAACGAGCGTGGACTCCTGGTAGACGGGCATTTTAAAGCCGCTCACCTTCAATTTTATTACAGTCCGCAGCGCAAGAAACTCGCCCTTGATTCTGTCGAACAGCGCACTGCTTCGGAATATCTCAAACTCGGACGCGTTGTGTGGTTTTCGAATCAAGATGTCGAACTGGTGCGCGAGGGCGCGGATGTCCGGCGGCGTTTTATAGACTTTGTCGCCTCTCAAATCGATCCCTCCTATCGCAAGGCGCTACGGGATTATGAAAAGTGCCTGCGCTCCCGCAACCTGCTACTCAAGGCGCCGGTGCCACGCTGGCGCGAAATACAGGCCTTTGAAGAACCCCTCGTGACTGCGGGTGAACAACTCATCAAGTCCAGGCATGCCCTCATTACCGCGCTTCGTCCGCTCGCTCAATTAGCACATGCCAATATCAGCGGTGCCCGCGAAAAGCTGCACCTCGAATACCTCCCCAATGCGGCCGCTCCTCTTGCCGAGGCTCTCGCGGCGGCGCGCCCTGAAGACACGCGCCTGCGCATGACCACTGCGGGCCCGCACAGAGACGACCTGCAGCTGTTGCTTGGCCCCGCGCCGGCCACCCTGGGATCCGAAGGCCAGCAACGTACTCTCGTGCTTTCCCTGCGTTTATCCGCCGCGCGCCTGCTGGAGGCCCATCACGCGGAACCCCCTCTCTTGCTTTTGGACGATATTTTCGGGGAACTCGACCTTTCCAGACGTGCGGCGCTTCTGGAACAGTTGCCCAAAAATGCCCAGCAAATCATCACGACGACCCGCCGCGAGTGGCTCCCGCCCGAGCTTCAAGCACACGTGCTGGACTTGGAGTCCCGTTGAAGAACAGCCCGTAAAATTTGCGAGCGAACCAGCGAACCCCGCGGCCTTACACCTCAAGCAGGCCGGCGATATCCTCTAGGCTCAGCCCGTCCATCATCGGTTGTTCACTCTCCACCAGTGCATCCATCAAATTTCGCTTCCGTTCCTGAAGCTGCAAAATCTTTTCCTCCACCGTGCCCCGCATGATCAATTTATACGAAGTCACCGTCGATTTTTGTCCAATCCGGTGCGCACGATCCGTGGCCTGCGCCTCCACTGCGGGATTCCACCAGGGATCAAAATGCACCACCGTATCCGCCGCCGTGAGCGTCAACCCGACGCCCCCCGCCTTTAAACTAATCAAAAACACCGGCACCTCGCCGCTCTGAAAGCGGTCCACCTGCGCGACGCGGTCGCGCGTGGAGCCGTCCAGCCGGCAGAACCCGATTTGGCGTTCCTCCAGCCAGGACTGCAGGAGGTCGAGCATGCTCGAAAACTGACTGAAAAGCAGCACCCGGTGCCCGCCCTCCATGGCTTCCGTCAGCAGTTCCTCCAGAGCGTCCAATTTTCCAGAAGCGCCGTCCTCGAGCCTGCTAAAATCCTCACCCAGCAGGCGTAAATCATTGCAGGCCTGCCGCAGGCGCAACAAAGCCGTAAGCATGAGCATTCTCGCCTGTCCCTTGTTCTTAAGTTCCTCCGCTTTGCCCACTTCCCGCCGGGATAGATCCACAAGTTTTGAATACGTCTCGCGCTGCTCGGCGGAGAGCTCGCACCAAACCACTTGCTCGATCTTGTCCGGCAGTTCGGGCGCCACCGCCTTTTTGGTGCGCCGCAACAAAAACGGCGCAAGCCGCTGGATCAGACGCTTGTGCTCCAGACCACCGGGCTCCTGTGTGATGGGCAACTCATAACGCTCGCGAAAATCACCTTTCGTTCCCAGATAGCCGGGCATCAAAAAGTGCAGGAGCGACCACACATCCCGCACCGAATTCTCCACGGGAGTCCCCGTCAGCACAAACCGCCGGTCCGCGCGCAACCGGAACGCAGCCTGAGCCGCCTGGCTCTCGGGGTTCTTGATATGCTGCGCCTCGTCTAAAACCACGGTCGCAAACGATTCCCGGCACAGCCGTTCCGCATCCAATCGCAGAAGCGGGTAACTGGTGATCACGATGTCCGCCTGCGCGAGTTCACGGTTGTGCCTCTGCGCTCCCGAGAGCACAACCACCTTCTTCCCGGGCAAAAACCGTTCCGCCTCGCGCTGCCAGTTGATTAAAAGCGAGGACGGGGCCACCACCAGACTCCGCCCGCGCACCGTCCCGAGAAACGCGAGCGCCTGCACCGTTTTTCCAAGCCCCATTTCATCCGCCAAAATCCCGCCGAAACCGTTTTCCGCAAGAAAGTGCATCCAGTAGACACCGTGCTTTTGATAAGCACGCAACTGTGCGTCCAGCGGCCCCAAGGCCACCGCCTTAAGCTCCTTCGCGTTGCGCGCGGCCGAGGCCCACTGCCTCCAATGCGGCGGTGCCTTTAATGCGGCCCCCGTCTCCTGAGCAAACGCCTCGACAAACCCAGCCTGCCGGTTCGCGATCCGGTAGCGCCCGGGCTGCTTCTGATCGGGATTACAATCCCGCAACACCTGGTCAAACTCCTCAAGTATTAGGGGATCAAACACCGCCACCGTCCCGTCATTGCGCTTGAGATGACTCCGCCCAGACTGAATCAAACGCCTGATTTCCGTTCCCGAATACCGCTCCCCGCCGCTGGTCTCCAAGGCCACGTCCATCTCAAACCAATTCTCGCCGGTAGCCACCACCTGCAGGCGCGGTTCAATGCGCTCAATCCCCCGCGTCACATGCTCAAAGCGCTCCCCGATCTCCACCTTCCAGCGGCGTTGCAAATGCGGAAGTGTTTGTGCGAAAAACTCGAGAATTCCCTGTTCGCCCCGCAAGGCCATTTGCCCCTCCGGATCGGGGGCAGAGAAACCAGCCTCCCCCAGCTGCGCCAGGGCTGCCGCTTCAACCGCCGCATCTCTGGGCCTGTTGGCTGGTGCTCGACTTGATAACGTGGTGCGAAAGGCACCGTAGGCGACCTGCAGTTTCGCCGATAAAAAATTCAGGGACCCCTCCAACCGCAGCAAAAAAGCCGCCTTCTCCAGCACCGGCGTTGGCTCCTCGCCTCCTTCCGAGAGCGGACCCTTGCCGGTCTGCGGAGCCACTTCCGGCAGTCGCACTTTTTCACACGAGAAACGCAACGCCAGCGGGCCCCACTCTTTCTGGAGAAACCCCGGCACAGCAGCTGCCGGAATCAGAACTTCGCCAAGAAGAAGCGAAAGGTATGCGGGGGGCAGTCCCGCACACACGGGTTGGAGCACATGGTCCCGCCAGAACCAGGCGGCTTTTTTCCCGGGAAGCAGCGTCCCGCCCGAAGGCAATTCGCAGCGCAACGCCAGGTCACCGTTGGGACGACTCTCCGCAAAAAGCACCGGCGCCAGACTCTCTGACAACACGCTCAGGGCCGTGCGCCGCGCCACACTCACACGCGGGTGCGCCGTTAAGGCTTCAAGCAACGAAAGCAAAGCCTCCGTGTGGAGCGTCAGCATGCCCGGAAGCGGGCCGCCCGGGTGCTGCTCCCGCAACGCCTCAAGCAAACGCATGTCGGCGCCCTCACACAAGTGCGTCTCTTTGGCATCCAGAGCATGCAGCAACACCCGTTTTCCGCGCACCACCGCTTCCACCCCCACAGAGGCGGCTCCCCTCGCGCTCGCCTGCGCGAGATTTGGAGGAAACACCACATGCAGCTCCACGGGCACACCAGTCTGGGTTGAAAACCCGCTCACGCCCTGCTGCCGCTCGCCCCCGGAAGGTGCAACCGCTTTGGGCCCAGTCACGGCTTCCTGCGCAGGCCTCGCCGTCACCGTGGGTTTAAGCACCTCCAGCCCCACGGCAACCGAGTGCGCGCAAATCATCCCGCGCAACTTGGAATCCCGGCACGTACACAGGTTTTCCAGGTTCGAGCGCGACACCACCTTGAGGCCCGCGCGGTACTGCGTTTCTCCCTCGCGCACGTAACCCGAGAGCAAGCCATCCACATAAGACGCCTCAGAAACCCTGCCCGCGCCCTGCAAAACCCGGGCGTGTTTCATCACCTGCCAGCCCCCCGCGTCGTTCAGAAGCCTTTCGTTCAGTTGCATGACTCTCAGGCTTCCTCCAAGCACGCGCCGTCTGAAGCACTACAACGGCTTTACGCGCTCTCGCGAGCAATGCGGTACTCGAGGCCCTCGACAAGCGCCAGCCAGCTGGCCTCGATAATATTGTCGCTCACCCCCACCGTGCCCCAGGTCGAATGGCCGTCCGTGGAAGTAATCAACACCCTGGTCCGTGCCGCCGTGCCTTCCTGTCCGTTGATGATTCTCACCTTGTAATCTGCCAGCTGCACCTTATCGATGTCCGGGTAAAAAGCCCGCAGCGCCTTCCTCAAAGCCGCATCGAGGGCATTCACCGGACCGTCGCCTTCTTCCACGGTGTACTCTTGTTGTTCACCGATGCTGATACGCACCGTGGCTTCGCATTTGTTCCAATCGCCCTTGCCGCTGTGGCGATAGCTGCAGTGGTATTCATGGAGCGTGAACAATGGTTTCCGTTTGCCCAGGAACTGGCGCACCAACAGTTCAAAAGAGGCCTCGGCCGCTTCGAACTCGTATCCTAAAGACTCGAGCCGTTTAACTTCCGCCAGAACAGCATGCACTTCGGGACTGCCCTTGGAGAGCCCCAATCCCAGAGCCTCAGCACGTGCCAGCACGTTGCTTTGACCGGACATGTCGGAGATGGAAATCACGCGTTCATTGCCCACAAGCGCGGGGTCCACATGCTCGTACGTACGTGCAAGCTTCTGTACAGCATGCACGTGCAATCCCCCCTTGTGCGTAAATGCAGCCTGCCCCACGTAAGGAGCGCGGATATTGTGCGGCACATTCGCCAATTCATCCACAAAGGCGGAAAGCTCCCGCAAGCCCGTTAAATCGATCCCGAGCTCGAGCCCCATCTTGAGCTGCAAGTTGGGCATGACGGTCACCAGATCACAGTTTCCCACGCGTTCCCCGTACCCATTGATGGTACCCTGCACCTGACACGCCCCCGCACGCACAGCCGCCAAGGCGTTTGCAACGCCCAGTCCAGAGTCATTGTGCGTGTGGATTCCCACAGCCCCCCCCAAAGCGGCAATGGCCGCCCGCGTCACCTCGCTCACAAATTCAGGCAAACTCCCGCCGTTGGTGTCGCACAACACGATCAGATCGGCCCCTGCCTCCTTGGCCGCCTTGATCGTTGCCAGCGAATACGCTGGATCCTCGCGGTAACTGTCAAAAAAGTGTTCCGCATCATAGAGCACCTCGCGCCCATGCGCTTTCAGGTACGCCACGGTGTCTGCTATCATCGCCAGATTTTCTTCCAGAGAGACTTGGAACACCTCGATGACATGCAGGGGCCATGTCTTGCCCACAATCGTCACGACGGGCGTCTGGGCATCCAAAAGCATCTTCACCTGAGGATCTTCCTCCACGCGCATCTTCCCCCGGCGTGTCATTCCAAAGGCGGTGATTTTAGCGTGCTTCCAGGTGCGCCGGGCCGCTTCCGTAAAGAACGCGGCATCCTTCGGATTGGAACCCGGCCAGCCCCCCTCAATGTAATGCACCCCAAAGGCATCCAACTTTTCCGCGACACGAATTTTGTCCAGAACACTGAACGAAATACCCGTCCCCTGCGTCCCATCGCGAAGGGTTGTGTCGTAGAGAGTGAAAGCAGGCTTGGGATTCATAGAAGGGTCTATCTTAAACGGAGTCTTCCTGTCTGCCAAGGCGACAAGCGCACCTCATTCTATGAACCGCCCGAGCACCACTGAAAACCTCGACGATAGGAACCTTTACCCGCTTGCGCGGTGCCACCCATCTGGCAGGATACAGGCCCACCCTGTATTCCCTCTTCCCTACCGTGCACCCCCACCCCCCTGAAGAGTTGTCTCCCCCGCTTACTGAGCCCCCCGCTTCCCAAAGCGCAGACACGGCGCCCCCCGAATGCCCTCCAGCTTCGTCAAACAAACTCGTTCACGCGCTGCAATTTTTGGTCGCGCCCGCCGGGGACTACGGCATCGCCGTCTGGGTGTTCCTGAGACTGCTGGGTCTCTGTCATTTGATTGCCTTTGCCTCTCTGTGGGTCCAGATCGACGGACTCATCGGTGACAATGGGATCATCTCCGCTGGGCAGTGGCTGGAAGCGGTTTCCAAGCAATTGGGAGCACATCGCTTTTGGCAGACCCCCACACTCTGCTGGTTGGATCCGTCGCAATCCTTCCGACATACCCTTTGCCTTCTTGGTGTCCTCTTGAGCCTCACCTCGATCATCGGAGTGGCCACGCGCCTTTCCCTGGGCCTTTGCTGGCTGCTCTACCTCTCGCTTTCCATGGTGGGCGGCGTATTTTTTGGCTTCCAGTGGGATGCCCTCTTGTTGGAGACGACCCTTTTCGCCCTCTTTGCAGCGCCCGCCTCGTGGAAACCCGCATGGCCCAGACAGACCCCAGCGCCGGCGCGTGCCGCCATCGGCGCCCTGTGGTGGCTGGCGTTTCGACTCATGCTGCTTTCCGGAGCGGTCAAATTGCTGAGTAAAGACAAACTCTGGAGCGACTTGAGTGCGCTCACCGTGCACTTCCAAACCCAGCCCCTGCCCACGCCCTTGGCTTGGTGGCTGCATCAACTTCCCCCCGCCTTCCATACCGCCTCCTGCGTTGCCATGTTTGCCGTAGAACTTGGCGCCCCTTTCCTTATTCTTTGCGGCCGCCTAGGACGTCGCATCGCAGCCGCCGCTTTCTGCGCCCTCATGCTCCTCGTCGCGCTGAGCGGAAACTACTGTTTTTTCAACCTCCTTGTCTTCGCTCTGAGCCTCTGTCTGCTCGACGATAAAATCTGGCTCCGCTTTTTCGCGTCACGTGAGAAAAAGCCCTGCGCATCTCCCACGGAAAGCACTCCCAGCAAAGGCTGGCTGAATCTTTGCTGGAGGTCTTTGGCTGGTGCTTCACTGTTGTTGTTTCTCTGGTGCAGTGTGCTTCAAACGCTGGTTCCGCTCTTCCAATGGCGCACCGTTCCCCCCTGGGGCGCCGCCCCCCTGCGCTGGCTCGCGCCCTTCCGCAGCGTCAACTCTTACGGTCTGTTCGCCGTGATGACGCAGAAGCGCCCGGAAATCATCCTTGAGGGCAGCGAAGACGGGCGCACTTGGAAGGAATACAGCTTCAAGTGGAAGGCCGGCCCAACTTCACGCTCCCTCCCAATCGTGGCCCCTTACCAACCGCGCCTGGACTGGCAGATGTGGTTCGCTTCGCTTGGCGAACTCAAACACAACCCCTGGTTCTCCAACTTCCTCGTGCGCGTTCTTCAAGGCGAACCCAGCGTCCTTGCACTCCTGGAAACCAACCCATTCCCAGAGAAACCGCCGCGTTACCTGCGTGCCGCCCTCTTTCAATACAAGTTTACCAATGCCGAAACACGCGCCCGCACGGGTGACCTCTGGGAGCGCGACTACCGGGGAGACTACTGCCCTCCCATTTCCCTGAAATAGGCCTCCCCAAAATGGCCGGGAGGGGTGAAGCGCGCAGCTCAAACTCAAACAATCTGACAGTGGATAAAGGCGTCCTCGTTGAACTTATAAATGGCGCACATTCTGTGATAACCATCTGCGATTACGACCTTGCCATTCTGTGTGTCGCGCACCAACAGCAAAGGCGAAAGCGCCTTCCCCTTGCGGATCTTTTTCATATCCTTGGCTACATGGGAATTGCTAATCCCCAACAGTGAAAGCCCGGAGGCCCGGAAAACGTCCTTCGCCTTGAAATGATGAATGGGAGCCTTCCGCAGCCGCTTGACCATGTCTTTGACCTGAGTTTCCGGATAAATAATCGAAAGGTAAGAGGCCGCAGCCGGGTAATCGTGCTCTTCCACTTCGGGGAGCCACTTGATTTGAAGGGGTGTTGATTTAGGCATAATCGGAGCAGTGAAATTGAGCGTCATTTGTACAGCGAACCTCAAACGTTCAAAACTAGCCTTTGAAGTTGCAACCCATGACGACCTAGTGAAAATCCTGTAAAATTTCAGTGAAATTCACAATGACCAATCCAACGCCACCGCCAGAAAATAAAGAGCCGTCCCTCTCCGGAGACATCTGGGGCGGACTGGCCTCCATGCTGGTGGCTCTCCCCTCCTCCATCGCGTTTGGGATCCTCGTCTACTCCAGCCTCGGTCAGGAATATTCCGGGCGCGGCGCCATGGCCGGCCTCCTTGGGGCGGCGATGATGGGGCTCATCACTCCTTTTATTGGCCGCAATCCCGGGCTGATCTCCGCCCCTTGCGCGCCCGCCGCCGCAGTCCTCACCGCTCTGATTGCAGAACTGCTCGCCGGCAAAGAAGGGGCCGCGCTCGATGCAAACGCAATCCTCCCGATCCTGGCTTGGACCACCCTGCTCTCCTCCCTTTTTCAGGTGCTTTATGGCGTCCTCGGGGGGGGCAAACTCATTAAATTCATCCCCTATCAAGTGGTGGCCGGCTATCTCTCGAGTGTCGGCATCATCATTGCACTCGGCCAGATCCCCAAACTCTTCGGTTTTCCAAAAGGCACCCCTTTGTTTTCAGGGCTCACTTCGCCTGAACTCTGGAAATGGCCGGGCATCGTGGTGGGACTCGTGACCATCGTGTGCACCGTTCTGGCGCCCAAAGTAACCAAACGCATTCCTGCAGCCATCTGTGGCCTCTTTGGAGGCGTGGCGACCTACTTTCTTCTCGGCCTGTTCGTCCCCTCCCTGCTGCAGTTGGAAAACAACCCTCTCATCATTGGAACCATCAAAGCCAACGGCCCCATTCTTGAACAAATCAACGCCCAACTGAGTTCCCTCTTTCACGTCGAATGGGCCACCCTCAAGCTCGTCCTGGTTCCCGCATTAACCCTCTCCGTGCTGCTTTCCATCGACACCCTCAAAACTTGCGTGGGCCTCGATGCACTCACCCGCAGCCGCCATCAACCCAACCGGGAATTGATCGGGCAGGGTATCGGCAACCTGACTTCGTTTCTTGTCGGTGGGATGCCAGGCGCTGGCACCATGGGCCCCACCCTCGTCAACGTGACAAGCGGCGGCCGCACCCCGCGCGCGGGCGTGATCGAAGGCGTCTTCGTCCTCCTGGCGCTCCTGTTGCTCGGACGCCTCATCGCCTGGGTGCCCATTGGCGCACTCGCCGGCATCCTGCTCGTCATCGCCTGGCGGATGTTTGACCGGCACATGTTCAAACTGTTGCTCCACCCTCTGGGCCGTGTCGACTTCGCGGTGATCGCCTCCGTCATTGTTGTCGCCCTCAGCGTCGATCTCATCGCGGCCTCCGGAGTGGGCATCGCCCTCGCCATCCTTCTTTTCATGCGCGACCAGATTCACAGCGGAGTCATCTTTCGCAAATCTGAACTGGGCCAAATTGCCTCAAAAACGCACCGGCCCGAAGAAGAGCGCCACGTCTTGGTCGAGAAAGGCAAAGAAGGCTTGGTGTGTATGCTTCAGGGCAACCTGTTCTTTGGCACCACCGACCAACTGTACTCGCAGCTCGACCACGACCTTCAGAACAAACGTTTTCTGTTGATGGACCTGCGCAGGGTCCGCTCCATTGACTACACTGCCGTTCATTTGTTCGAACAAATCCACACCCGCCTCAAAGAGCGCGCAGGAAACCTCATGTTCTGCGGCATGCCCTCGGGAGCCTTCGTCCAAGTCCAGTTTGAAAAATACATGGAGGAGCTTGGCCTGCTCAAAGAAGGCAACGGGGTCTTGATTTGGGACACCATGGACGAGGGCTTGGAATGGATGGAGCAGCAGACCCTTCTTTCCAACGGCATCGACCATCACGCAGAACATGCCCCTTTCCACCTCTCTGAAATCAGTTACTTCAGGCAGTTTGACGAACCCACGCTCACCGCGCTTGAGGCGTGTATGTCTCAAGCCACCTTCGCCGCGGGCCAAAAAATCTTCTCCCACGGCGACACCGGAGATGAAGTGTTTTTTGTGCGGAAAGGCAGTGTGCGTGTTTTGATGCCGTTGGAAGCCGGAAAACATCACCATCTCATTACCATTCCCAAGGGGGGGGTGTTTGGAGAAATGGCCTTCCTGAACCTGAACATCCGCAATGTGGATGCCATCGCCAAAGAAGCCGTTCATCTTTACGGCCTGTCACGGAGCAAATTTAACGACCACTCACGCTCCAACGCAGCCGTGGGCGCACAGGTGTTTGCCCGCATCGCGCTGGCAATCGCCCAGAAGCTCAAAGACGTTAACACTGAACTGAGAATGCTCGAAGAACGCTGAGCACAGCCCCTCCATCTTTGGAAGCGATGTCCCCGTTGCGCCTTGGCGCCCTCCCCGCTCCAAAGAAACGGCGCTATTCCTCTGTCTCTGAACACCGGGCACAGCCTGCCTCGCTGGTTTCCGGCCCGTTCCAAGCGTCACCGGCAGGGCACTCAAGCGAACGCTACCACCAGGGCCACTCCTGCTCCCCCCTCATTTTACAGAACTGCAGGCAATTCGGAAGCCAATCACCGCTGTTCCAAAGTTTTGATGATTTTCATCACGATAAGCCACAGTCGATGCACTCGCGAAGCTCATCCACCCGCCTCCACGGATACGGCGATAAGTTGAATCACTAGCCCCCAAATCCCAGCACCACTCCGACACATTCCCGGTCATATCAAAGAGTCCCAACTCATTCGCCGCCTTGCTTCCCACCGCCTTGATGCCGTCGCTTGAAATATCATACGTCCATCCCACTGAGTTAATATTATTGCTTCCACTATAAGTGTACCCATGCGTCAGCACCCCCCCTCGCGCCGCCCATTCCCACTCCGCTTCCGTGGGTAACCGGTACCCTCTGGCCGACGCTTTCAGAGTCGGAGTACTCTGCCCTGTCTTGTACGTTGCTCCGCTCACCTGATACACAGGAACCAAGCCGTCTTTCGCACTCTTCGCATTACACCACTTCACCGCATCATACCAATTCACGTTTGTCACCGGATAATTATCCCCCACCCCTGCTCCCACATCCGCCAAATCCGTATACCCATTCCGCACTCCCCACTCCCGCACCAGCTTCCATTCGCCCCAAGTCACCTCATACTTCCCGAGCTGAAAGGTCCCGACCACCTTCCCTTGCAAACCAGAGGCGCTTGTCAAGGTCCCGCCAAGCACCTCCTTCATCCCAAAAGAAGAGGCTACTTTCTTAGAATCAAACACCACCGGAGCGCTCAGCACTGCGCCAAACCCGTTACTGAGCTTCACCGTGTACGTACCAGTACTCAACCCCGCAGAAAAAGGGATCTGCATATTCGTTCCTATTCCACGAGCCAAATCCCCCCCGTCCCGATACCATTGAACCGAGAACGTCCCAGCTCCCACCGTGCCGCTCACGCTCAGACTCCCATCTTCAAGGATGCTTGGTTGCTTAAGGATCCGCGGCAGATAAGTGTTCAAATTAAAAACAACCGGCCCGCTCGTGGTCGAGGCAAACTCATTTTCGCTTTTCAACGTGTACGTCCCGCTGCCCAACCCTTCCAAGGCTAGAGACGCACTGGTTCCACCTTCCACAGGCACTCCGTTTTTGTACCATTGAAAGCTCATCCGAAGCGGAGACTCCACCGTGGCGCGCACCATCCCATTGCTCGAAATCGCAGGAGGCACCTTCACTACAGGCTTCGAAAGTGATGCCACAAATTCCCTGAGCGCGGGGTTCAGTTGCTCCATAGCGACGGAAGAAGCCGGCACTCCATCAGCGGCAAAATCAATGTCCAATTCCGCAGGCAACCCCATACCAGCCCCTTCCTTGGAGGTCAACTTCACCGAGGCCGGCACCGAACCCTCAGTGACGCCAATCGCGAACCCCTCATTTTCCGAGCCTCCACTGATCCATTGCTGCACGACTCCAGTCACGTCCGCTGTCACAAACCGTTTTGAGCCCAGTTCCTCGCCGGATATCGTCGCCACGGCCCCATCCTCAAGGACAGGACTCGCTGATCCTCTTGACTCGTCCCAGAATCCACTCACCCGATAAACACTCAACCCCATCCCTTTTTTTTCCACCGTCGGCAGAAACAAGCGCAACTTGGCCCACCGCACCACTGCCGTCGTGGGGATTCCGTTCAGGCTAAAATACAGGTACGCCTTGCTGTTCGCATTGACACTGAGCAACGGAGCCACATTTGAGTCCGGCGTGATTTGTGTGCCGCCAGTCGTATCCTCACTCGCCGGAATCGTAAGCGCGTGCGAGAAAACTCCACCAGCGAACAAGAAACCAACCGAAAACAGCAGGAGGGAAAAACGTTTCATAAACAGGGGTGAATTTGTGAGCACTCGCAAAAGACGCACGCCGCCCCTTCCTCCCAAAATCAGGTTGAAGGATTCTCCAATTTCGCGGCCGCAATTGCTCCCCGTGTTTACGCCCGTCACGCGAAAATGTCGACCTTCGTTTGCGCGCACGGAACCACCGCACGAAACACCCCACGCAAGAAAACAAGTGCGCAATCCACCCACTTTCGCCCCAGAGGAAGCCGCAAGAAAACTTCCCAAATCCTATCAATAACCCCTCCTACCAGTGCCAGCGTTATTGCGCACCACCGCGCGCTACGCGGAAACCGCTATAATTGCAGCGATTGTCAGAGATAAGGCTGTCACCTCGATAGACCGAAGCAGCGTTGTCCGCATTCAAGCGCCAACTGCCTCCCCGGAACCGGTGGTCTGCATACCCATAGCCGTTGTACCATCCAGTCGTGTACCACCCGCTCGTGTACCACCCGCTCGTGTACCAGCCATTCGGATACCAGCCATTGAAGTAGTCCCAGCACCACTCAAAGACATTGCCGCTCATGTCATAAATTCCCAACTCGTTCGCAGCCTTTCCGCCCACCTTTCTTGCGCCGCCACCGGAATTTTCCGCTGTCCACGCCACCGCGTTCGCATCATTGCTGCCGCTATAAACATACCCTCTCGTCTTTTTGCCTCCTCGTGCCGCCCACTCCCACTCCGCCTCCGTAGGCAAACGATAACCATTGGAGTCTGCTCTCAAACCGGGAATAAACTGTCCGCTCTTGTAAATCCCTCCATCCACAAGGTACACCGGCGTCAAACCATCCTTCTCGCTCTTTGCGTTACACCATTTCAACACATCGTACCAACTCACAAAAGTCACCGGATAGTCATCTCCTTTGCCCGAGCCCACGTTTGCCATGTCATTATACCCGTTCAGCACCGCCCAGTCCCTCACCGAGTTCCATTGTCCCAAGGTGACCTCATACTTTCCGATCCTGAAGTCACCCACCGTCTGGCCTGCAAGATCCGACCCAGCCGGCAACGTCCCTCCCATCACACTCACCATTGCCCACCAAGAATAGTCCGATCGATTGAAGACCACCGGATCACTCTTAACAGATCCAAAGCCGTTGCTCAATGTCACCGTATAAGTGCCGCTGCTTAATCCTGCAGAAAATGGAATCTCCGCTAGCTTCCCTGTCCCCCCGGCCACCGTACTTGCCCCAACTCGCTGCCACTGATACCCGAAAGTCCCCACTCCCACGGTGCCGCTTACCACCAAACTTCCGGTTGCTGTGACACTCGGTTGCCGCAAAATGACCGGCACATACAGAGACGATTTGTATTCAATCGAAGGACTGCTGCTCACTCCAAATTCGTTGGTGGTGGTCAACGAATACGCACCACTCCCCAACCCTGATACTGGCAGAAGCAAACTCGTTCCTCCGCTCACAGCCAAGCCGTTCTTAAACCACTGATATGTCGCTGGGACCGGCGATTGCACTGGGGCGCTCAAGGAGCCCGTCGCCAACACAGCCGGCATCTGAAATGATACAGGTTTCGCGAGCGCCGCAAGAAGATCCTGCAGGGGCGAATTCAGCTGCTTCATGGATACAGACGATTCCTCGGGCGCAAATTCAATGTCCAGTTCCGCAGGCAACCCGTTGCTCGCCCCTTCCTTGGAAGTCAATTTTACCGATGCTGTTACGCCACCACCCGTTGCGCCGATCGCGAAGCCCTGGTTCTCGGAGCCTCCGCTAATCCATTCCTGCACCACGCGAGTCACGTCTACGGCCACAAAACGCTTGGACACAAGCTGTGTCGCATCGACGTCCGCCACTGCAATGGGGTCTATCTGCGGAACCGCCAGAGTTGTCTCATCCCAACCGCCAGTCACCTTGTAAACACTCAAGCCGCCCCCCTTTCTGGTTACCTCCGGAAGAAAAAGGCGCAACTTGGCCCACCGCACTACAGACTTCGTTGGAATACCGTCCAGATCAAAATACAGATACGACTTATTCGTATCATCAACGGTGAGCGTTGACGCAGCGTTCCCTGTGGTTTGCGCGCCGCCAAACGTATCATCACTCGCAGGGATCGTGAGAGCGTTTGCAAGACTTCCACTGGCAAGCAAGGCGCCAGCTAAGCATAGAATGCGGACAGAACATTTCATAAGCAGGTGGGGAATTGTGAACTGCAACTGGATGGTCCTCAACCATATTTCGGCGCAATTCCACATTCAAGTTGTATATTATCCAATCGACACTCACAAGTGCCACGTTCATTTAAATCATTCATCCGACGCGGTGCGTTCAAAAATTCACTGCTACCCCAGAACAGCACCACCCCTGACTTGCAAGGACAGCAGGGGTCGCCCACATTCTCCCTCCATGAAAAGATGGATGTTCGCCCTCCTCTCCTTGCCTCTCCTCGCCTCCGCCGAGCTCATTGAGGCGGATTTCCTCATCGTCGGTGGCAACGAATCCGCCTGCGCCGCCGCCGCTCAGGCCGCGCGCCTCGGAGTCCAAAAAATCGTCCTCGTCAATGATATCGACTGGCTCGGCGGCCAGTTCAGCGCCGAAGGGGTAGGCTGCCCTGACGAATGGACCGTGGTCAACCACACCAAAACCCACTTCCCAAGAAGCGGCCTTTTTCTCGAAGTACTACGTCGCATCCGCGCGCACAATTCGAGCCGGTACGGAATAGCCTGCCCAGGCAACGCTTTTTGCGGAACCGAAACCATTGAACCCGCCGCGGCCGAAGCCATTTTTGAAGAACTCTTAAAAACCCCAGTGACCGCCGGTGTCCTTCGCATCGAGCGCGGTTGGCAACCGCTGCGTGTGGATGTGCTGCAGGGCCGAATCACCGGAGTGGAGTTTGAACCCACCAAAGGCGGTCAAGAACGCTTGCAAGTGAAGGCGAAGCTCACTCTGGACGCCAGCGATTGGGGAGATGTCATCCGTTTGAGTGGCGCCAAGTACGGCGCAGGCCCAGACTTAAAAGCCCGCTTCGGAGAAGCCAGCGCTCCAGAATCCTTTGACGAAGCCGGTATTCAGGAAATGAACCCCATCTCTTGGTGTATGGTCCTTCGCGAAACTGGAGGCAAGGATGCCACCATTCCCCGCCCGCCTTCCTACCATCCAGAGTCGTTCGCAGTCCTTGACAAACTGGCGCCCTGGGTGGACTCCGACATGAGCGGAGGGATTTATTCCCCAAGTGGCAACAGCCCCTACACCCACCGCCGTCTCGTCGACCGCTGGCATAACGGCTTCGCCCCCGGAACCGAGGCCACTTTTCTAAACTACCCCACGCAAGATTATCCTCTCTGCCAACTCCCCCAACGCGTGCTGGATGCCTTGGAGCAGTCCGAACCTGGAGCCTCCAAAAAAAACATCGTTACACTCACTCCTGCGCAGCGCCGCATCATCTTTGAAGACGTCAAACAGCATACGCTCGGCATGCTCTACCACCTCCAAACCGCGGTGCACGAACGTGTCGGAGATTTCCCTCAATCCTTCCGCTACATGCAACTAACCGAGGAATTTGGCACGCCAGACAGGCTCCCTCCAAAACCCTATGTCCGAGAAGGCCTGCGCCTCGAAGCGCTGTATATGCTTCGTGAACAGGATATTCGGGCCGCCAGCCGAGACCCCATGTGGGCCAAAGTCATCCCTCCAGACAGCGTCTTCGGTTTCCAATTCAACATCGACTTCCACCCCACGCGGCGTGGATTTCTCTCCTCCAACCGCAACGCAGCCTGGCGCAACATCCACACCCCCTCGCGAGGCTGGCACACCGATACAGACCGCTCCGCATTTCCCCTGCGGAGTCTCATTCCCATCGAAATGAACGGCTTGATCGGTGCCGGTAAAAACATCGGCGTGAGCAGCGTCGTGCAGTCCGCCATCCGCCTCCATGGGCAAATGATGCATGTGGGCCAGGCAGGTGCGACCCTCGCGGCCATGTGCCTGCGCGACGGGCTTCAGCCACGCGAGATCTCAGGCGATTTGGCAAAAATTCGCGACCTTCAACTACAGCTCGTCCGAGGCTCCGGGGGCCCGGGTGTCCTGTTGTTTCCCTGGCACGACCTGAACCCCGACGACCTCTACTTCGAAGCCATCAACATGCTCGCGGTACGCGGAATCTGGCAGCCAGAACCGGACACTCTTTTCTTTAAACCCGACCAGCCCATGACTCGGCGTGAACTCGCCCGCATTCTCACCCGGTTATGCCGCGTCTTACCCGCCGCCAAAGACTGGCCAAGCTTAAAAAAACCTTTGTACAGCGATGTTTCCGTAGAAGATCCAGACAGAACAACCATCGAATCCATGAGCACATGGGGCGACTTCCCACCCGCGAGCGCGCAGTTTTCACCCGACACCATGGCCACAAGGGCCACCCTCAGCGACTGGCTCAAACGACTGCGCATGCCTGTGGCAAATACCCTCGCAAACGAAGGCTCCCGCCCGCTCACCAGAGCTGAAGCCGCCCTGCATGTCTGGCGCGCACTACGCGGCCAAGCCGAGTGGCAGCCCCTGCCTGGAAAATGGTTGCAGCCTCACGGTGATTACGACGGCGATGGCATCCCCGACTACGACGATCCCCTTCCCTTTGACCGCGATAACTCCAACGTCCCTGACCGCCTCAAACAACCAGTTCAGGCACGCCCCTGAGTTCCCTGTTGAACCCTTCTGGAAACGGCACTGGCCCCGCCCCTAGCGCCCCAAACCCCTTCGTTGATGCCCTCCCCCCCCACAGGCATACGCACCACCCCAACGCCGCTCAGTCAAGGATCAATAGGGCGCGTCCGAAGCACACGCGCAGAATCGTCGTACAGAACCTCGTATGCCAGACTCTCGCCGCTAAAATACCCTTCAGCAGGCATCGCAGCCACCTCCCACACGCCGGCTGTCAACAAATCCGCGGTTCCATGGGCAAGCGCCCGTCCAGCCCTCGCTCCCTTGCTGTACCCTTGCACAAAACGGTACACATCCACCCGCCTGTGGTGAACCCATCGCGTGCTGCTAGGCACCCCAAGCTCAGCGAGGACATCCCGCCTTGGAGTCCCAACCTCCAGCACGTCCAGATTCTTCTTACCTGGCTGCTCAATCGCCATAGAAACCGCACACCCAGACAACACTAGCGCACCGGCACTCACCACGACGGCCCTCCGCAGTGCTGCCGACTGCCATAATCTACGTACATAAACTCGGAGGGAATTCGCGTTCATCTCTGCATTTCTGGGGGGGAGAAACCACTAGTCTCACATCTTTAAATTCCAAACAGAGCAAATTTTCCACTATTAGCTCTCCATCTTCGGCAATTGTTTGCGAGCTCGTACATCCAAAAAAGGCAGACTCGCTCCAAACAAAAAAGGAATATTCATCGGTGAGGAGACGATGTGTATTTGGAGGCCATTTGCTCGCTCAAGTGCGTGGCGCGAATGGCGGGGGACATTGAAATGGGGCGTGTAAAATACAGGGTTCAAGGGGCGCGCATATTCGGCAATCCGCTGACGGAAAGCATCAACGCTCCATGCGCAAGAATGATCATGAGCAACCACAGCAGGATGCGGTTGACCCTCCCCTTGGGAAGTGCCCTCCCCATAGCCCCTGCGCCGGACTCCATGACTCATAGCAAATCTTGAAGAAAACTGGCCTTTCTCTCCCGGGACCGCTGAGCCCCAGCTCCGCTTTGACGCTCCAAAAACTCAGATAGTCATTGCGGAGCCGGGGCTCCGCGGTCCCAGGTGCTGAGGTCTTTGAATCATCCATAAACCTAAAAGAGATGGTATCAAAACCTAGTTTGAGGACAACCAAGCAGAACAATCCGTCAGTTTGAGAAGACTTTTCCGAAACCGATTTCAAAGAATCCTCGAGTATCCACTGAATCCCAGCCTCCAAATTGCCGATCGCCTCCCGAACCAGAACCAAGCGAAGTATGGTTGAAAAACTGATCCACGTTACAGAACCCACGCTGCCCCCTCTGGAAGACTTCGTTCCCTACCTCGAAAAAATCTGGAAAAGCAAAGTCCTCACCAATGGCGGCCCATTTCACCAACAATTGGAAGCCGCACTCTGTGAATTTCTAGAGGTCAAATACATCTGCCTTTTTGCCAACGCGACCATCGCCCTCGTCACTGCGCTCCAGTCTTTGCGCATCACAGGCGAGGTCATCACCACACCCTACTCCTTTGTGGCGACCACCCATTCCCTTCTTTGGAACGGTATCAAACCCGTTTTTAACGATATCTGCCCGCACAACCTCAATCTTGATGCCTCAAAAATCGAATCGCTTATCACGCCCCAAACCACCGCTATCATGCCCGTCCATTGTTACGGAACTCCATGCGATGTGGATGCAATCCAGAAAATAGCGGATGAATACAACCTCAAGGTCATCTATGACGCCGCCCACGCCTTCGGCGTTAAAAGACGCCAAGAAAGCATCTTAAACTTTGGCGACCTTTCTATCTTAAGTTTTCACGCCACCAAAGTCTTCAACACCTTCGAAGGCGGTGCAATCATCTGTCAGGATAAAAAAACAAAAGAACGCATCGATCACCTTAAGAATTTTGGAATCATAAACCAAACCCAGGTCGTCGCCCCCGGCATCAACGGAAAAATGAGCGAAATCAATGCCGCATTCGGCATGCTCCAATTAAATGGATATGCAAACGCCCGCGAAAAACGAAAGGAAATCGACCGCCTTTACCGCAAAAAACTAGAGGGCATCCAAGGCGTGTCTTGTCTGCCGCCTCCCTGCGAAAGCACCCCCAATTACGGTTATTTTCCAATTCTCGTAGGGCCCCAGTACCCCCTGCGCCGTGACGCACTTTTCCAAAAACTCGCAGACAATCACATCCATGCGCGCAGATACTTTTACCCCCTGATATCGCACTTCCCCATGTATCGCAACCTCCTCTCTGCGGCTGACTCCAACCTCCCAGTCGCAGTCAAGGCCGCCAACGAGATCCTGTGCCTTCCCCTCTATCCTGAACTGCTCCCGAGCGATGTCGAAAAAATAACGAACCTGATTATCAATTGAAATGAAAACAGCAATCATGCAGCCGTATTTATTTCCCTATATTGGATACTTTCAACTCATTCATGCCGTCGATCTTTTTGTATGCTGCGACAACATGCAATACACAAAAAAGGGCTGGATAAACCGCAACCGTTACCTGGCTTTTGACAGAGAAGAAACATTCACGCTTCCACTTCAGGATGCCCCTCAAAAAAGCCATATCATGGAGCGTACAATCGCCTCGAGTTTTCAACCCAAAACATTGATTGCAAAACTCGAGAGAAACTACAAAAAAAGCAGCCACTTCCTCGAGAATTTTGAACTCATTCAAAACATTCTTTCCCAGCAAGAAACAAGCCTTCTTAAATTCACGTTAAATTCCCTTACGCAAGTCTGCCGTTATCTCGGCATTCAAACCAAATTCCGGACCACTTCTGAAATCCCCATTGATCACACCAAAACCAAGGAGGACAAAGTAATCGCCATGTGCAGCGCTTTGGAAACAAAAAAATACATAAACTCAAGCGGTGGACGAGCCCTGTATTCACAAGATAACTTCCAAAAACACGGAATCTCCCTTGGCTTTTTAATCCCGCATGAATTTAAATATCAACAATTCAACAATAAATTCATTCCCTGGCTCTCAATCGTGGACGTATTAATGTTTAATTCCGTGGACCGAATCAAACAACAACTGAATTGCTTCGACATCACCCAATAGCCGCCGTCCTGAATCCACCGATGCACTTGCCCCCCCTCTAGCCCTTCTTTTCCACCATGACAAAGCACACCAGCCTTTTTGTGAACTGTTTTGAACGAGACTACCGACAGGTTCTTTCACCGGGGTTTATGTTTCGCAAGGCAGCCCAGTTCCGCTATCCCTTTGCCCGCTCGGTGGTCACCATCAACAACGTACAGGACCGCAAAGACGCGCTGAAGCTGGCGGGTCACGCCGTTGAGCGAGGGGAAATCACGGAGTTCTTAGAGGTCGAAAAAAGTCTGCCAGAGGCGTTGGAAATTTGCGGAATCAAACCAAGGCACCTGGGGAAAGTACGACATTATCTGGATTTTGCCCTCGTCGCAGTCGTACGGGCGGCGCCGGGTTTTCTTCTTTCGTGTTGTGCGGAAGTGGATCTCCTTGAAGCCGCCGACTGGATCACGCCCGCGCTTGAAAAACTACAAAGCGCTCCCAGATACCTTGTCGCAAATCCCGCATGGGGGACGCATCCTGAGGCCGTGGAGCGGGAAGCTATCTCCAAAGACGGGGACTATTGGGTGGGGCATGGATTTTCGGACCAATGCTTTCTCGTGGATGCGGCACGTCTTGCCCAGAAAGTTTACGGTTTTGAGCATGCCTCGGGCTCTCGGTATCCCCTCTCTGGCTTGGGAGCTGTTTTTGAACAACGGGTGGACGCGTACATGCGGCATGCGGGTCTGCTGCGCTTGACGGATCCGCGGGTTCGTTACGCTCACAGAGGACCGGAAGGTGCCGGATATCCCGAATTGCCACTGTGGAGGCGGATCCAACGGAAAATAAAAACCTTTTACCCCGAGCTCCGAAGCGCTGGCTAGTTCCGGCATATTTTTTGAAATCCGCATCCCACGGGATAAAACCCTGCGCTGGAACTCGAACTAGACGCCGCTGATTTCCGCCACAAGGCCGGGTTCATTTTCACGCGCCTGTTTGACCAAAACCAACCATCATTTTAAGAGGCACTGCCCTCGACTTAGATCCTCTGAGAGCCGGTTCACGGCTTCTACGATGGCTAAATCTAGAACCTTCCCGCTCAGTACCCAGTCGAAACTTGAAGCCCCTAAAAAACTGGCGCTGACGAATTCCCGATCCGTGAAATAGAACTGCCCTGCGCCTTGGACTGAATGCACAACCTCACGCGTGGAGGCATTTATGACGTTAAGGTTTACCTTTGCATAGGCGACTTGGTTGGAACTGGCTGCCAAGAGCCGCCACAGCATCCAGCCAAAGGTTTCCTTTCGCCCAAATTCAATAATATCACCCGAAACGATGTATTTCGTGAAATTTGGCGCATTGGTGGGCTGCCCTTGAGTCGTCGACTTCGAGAGATCGGTGGCGTTGGAGTGACTCTCTTGGATATGGAAGTTTCTAGTTTGCTGAAGATGCGAGAGCAAAATGGCGCGTGCCTGCCCCTGAATCAGGGCTCTTTTTTCTCGAGAGCTAAGAGGCTTGGAATAAACGACGGAAATTCCCGATAGACAAAAACGTCACTTTTTGCTGTGTTGGTTTGGGATGAAACCAATATCAGCCCCCTCTTTCGCAACAG
>CANJPY010000042.1 GCA_947476255.1 Chthoniobacteraceae bacterium
ACGGGCCGCAGTATCGGAACGAACGCCTGCATGAGCAATACGGCCTGACTCGTTTCCCCACGAACGCCACACGGCGATACAAATGAAGCAAACCGGAGAACAGCCTCCGAGAGCCGGATGCGGGAAATCCGCCCGTCCGGTTCGATGAGGGGGAGATGAGGACAAGGAGTGGTTGTGGCCGCAAACCATCCTCGTCTCCCTACTCTATTTAATGACTGGGTGAGCCAGTTTGCTGAGGAGGCGGGCTTTGAGAGCGTTCGCGTTTTTTCACAACCTCCCGGCAAGCGGCCACCAAGATGTTGCACGCCTCTTGGCAGAGAAGTGGAATCTCTTGAATGCCTGCAGGTGTCGGGCGAGGTTCCGCGGAAAGTTTTTCAGGAGTGAGCCGTGTGAGGGCTTGTCCCTCCGAAAAGGCCCAGAGCACGCGTTTGGCGCACGCGCTTGCCGCGCACGCCTGGCCGACGAGCTCCTGCCCTTCTTCGTCCTGAAGGCGCTTTGTCGCCGCATACATTCCCGTCTGCCGATTCAGGGTGTCCCGAAGCGGGACAGCAGGAAGGTTGGCCTGTAAATGGCTGTGCCACAGCGCCGCCATTGCTGGATAAAAGTAGTCCAAGGCGTGGCGTAATTCTTCCCCGGTGTTGAGGTTTAAGCGCCATCCGTGCTTGAGCGTCGGCGCAGTTTTAAGCGGCCTGTAGGCGTTTGCATCGTCAAAAAAAGACAATGCCCGCGCGTCTTCCGCCGACGTGTATGCCACCAATTCCGCCTTCCCAAGGTCGTCCGTGTGGCAGAGTTCATAGCCACCCTGGGCGGTGGGGGTGATTGTTATTTGGCCAATGGCGCGAATCCCGTCACGAATCCAGGATTCCAAGGCGTGGGTTAAGTTACGTTTCAAGCAGAGGTGGAGGCGGTGGAATGTTGAATGTCGAAAAGAGTCGCTTGATCAAGGATTAACTCCCCGAACAACGGTTCCGTACCGATGGCGCTTGCGTAATATAAAGTTCTGCCGCGCAGATGGTAGGGGTTCTGGCGGAAAATTTCGCGCTGGCTTGCCGCCAGACCAGTATCCTGTTCGATCCCTAAAAGGACGGGAATGTCCTGGTACGAATGGAGGCCGTCCGCGATGAAAAACGGAACCACAACAACGTTGGGACAGGTTGTGTAGGAATCCCACTCGTTCACAAGCGGGGCTTCTTCCATGTAGGTGTTGAAGACTTCTCCATAAAGTCCGGTTTCACGAATGCGCTCCACCTCTCGTTTCGCTGCAAAAGCCGAATTATCGTTGAGATTGGTGCCGTGTCCGACAATCAGGAGACTACATTCCCGGGTCGGCACCCCCGGCGCAACTTCCGCCGCGCGCTTCAGGAGAAGCTCACACATGCGTTCGTGGTTTCCGACGGGTTCACAGTACTTTAGCGTCCGGCCATCGCGTTGTGTAAGCGGGCCCGAGAGTTCGAGTTCACGAGGAATCACGGTCCGGGTAAAATAACCTTCGCTGATGAAATTGGGGACGATGTAAACGTCGTCTCTGTCGACCATGTGCAGAACCTGTCGAAGGCTTGGTTCTTCTTTCCAAAACGCGCAGTGCACCTCGCCAAAACTGCCTTTTCTTAGAATCTCTTCCGCGTGATCAAAGGTGGGTGCGCTGGAATCTGGATTCACCGTGGATCCGTGGCCCACAATGATTAGAGCGCTCTCGGGTTTGTGAAACATTCAGGCAGTGTAGACAACCAAATCAGAAAGAAAAGCCACAGCGTTGTAACTTTGCCATTCGGGTGGCCGCTGTGGCGCCATTGAACCCTGTTCAGGAGATTTGTCCGAGAGCGACGCAGGCATTGATGCCTCCAAATCCAAATGCGTTATTGAGGGCAAATTGGATGCGGGCTGGTCTGGGGACATTTTCCACAATATCCAATGGACAGGCTGGGTCTCTTGTCTCGAAGTGGAGGGTTGGTGGGAGGATCTGGTGTTCAATCGCCAATGCGCAGAGAACGGTCTCCATGGCGGCAGTGGCACCAAGTGGATGCCCGGTGATGGCTTTTGTGCCGCTCATTGGGGGTGGTGTGTCTCCAAAAACAGAAGACACGCAGGCCGACTCATTGGAGTCGTTCATTTGTGTCCCGCTGGCATGAGCGTTGATATAATCGACCTGACTCGGTTGGAGGCCTGCGTCCTTTAAGGTCTCCCGCATGCAACGAATCACGGACTCTCCTCCGGGAAGGGGGGATGTCATGTGAAAGGCTTCGTTGCTCAGTCCCCAGCCTAGAACCTCCGCGTAGATATGTGCACCTCTTTTGCAGGCGTGCTCATATTCTTCAATGACGAGGCTCGCCGCCCCTTCGCCCATCACAAACCCTTGGCGGGAGAGATCAAACGGGCGGTAGGCATACTCGGGGGGCGTTCCCTGCCATCGACTCATTGTCTTGATGAAGTCAAAGGAACCAAAGGTCAACGGACACAGCGGCGCTTCTGCCGCTCCAGCTATCATCACATCCGCTCGATCCTCTCGGATAAATCGCAACGCGTCTGCGACAGCAACAGCTCCGCTCGAACAGGAATTGGAGTTTGTCGTACCGGGGCCTCGAAATCCGCATTCGATGGCGATGTTGGAGTGCGCGGACCCGCCAAAGACCGTGAGGGCAAGAGTTTGATTCACTGCTCTCGGTCCTCCGGATAAAAATGCAGCGTGCTCTTTTTCAGCATTCGAAATGCCCCCCAGAGCCGTGCCAAACGAGACACCAATGCGGTCTTGCGGCTTTTGAGCGCTCCAAGGCAGGCCCGCGTCCTCCAGCGCAAGCAGGGCCGAGGCGACGGAGAATTGCGCGTAACGATCCAGTCGTTTGAGGCGGTTCGGTGGGAAAAAGCTCTTGGGATCCCAGTCGCGCACTTCTGCAGAGTGCTTCGCGTAATAGGGGGTTGTGTCGAAAAAACTGACAGGCCGGACGCCGCTTTTTCCGGTTAACACGGAATGCCACAGAGCGTCTTTTCCAATTCCGACGGCGGTGATCGGCCCCAAGCCGGTGATGACCGCCCTGCGCTGTGCGGGGTTGGTAGATGTTTTCATGCCTGTGCTTCTAGCCGTTGTTTGAAGATGGCAAGCGTGCGGCTTGCGACTGGCTCGATGAAGCCGTGTTGTAAAATGGGTTCGAGAAGAAAGCTTAGGAACCCTACTCTAAACCTAAGATCATGATGTATTTCTACAAGGGTCCCTTCCGGTTCTTGTTTGAGCTTCCAGACGACATACATGCCTTTTGTGAAGGCTGCGGTGTGTTCAAACTCCAGCTCCAGGGTGGATGGCCGCGCGCGGAACTTGGCCTTCCAAGCGACGGGAAACCATCCGCCGTTGGCGCTCATGTGCAGGCCTACCCAGCCGTTTTCGCCCGAAGTTTGCCCCGGGATTGCCCGCACAAAGCGGTAGTGCGGTAGAAACTCCGGCCATCTCAGGAGTTGGCTCACGAGCTCGAATACCTTTTCGCGGGGCGCTTGGATGAAGATGCTCGAGATGGAGTGCACAGTTGGTTAGCTTAATGGCTGCCGCGCGTCCGTCTAGCCGGCGATCGCGCCGCTTGCGGGGACGAGGATCGCATCCTTCATCCCATGCAGTATTTTTTTGTCTGGAGGGCAGAGGGTTGCCAAGGCCCCGGCAAGCATTGGTTTATTTTCTTCGGCGAAGTAATAGGGACACAGTCTGACGCGGCAGGGGAAAGGGTGTACGGCACCCGAGTCCGCGTCGTATACCGAATGTTGGAACAGGCGGGCCTTGTGGAAGCGCTGCAAGACATGGGGTTGCGTTTGAAAATTCGACAAAGCGCGTGACACAGCGTCCTTCCATGAGGTTTGCGGTTCATCTGAGCCGATGACGACGCTGCGCGCTCCCCATGCGAGTTCCGAAAAGCCGCTGGCTTTGATAACCAACTCTCTTTCCTTTTGACTGAAATTTCCAAGTTCAGTGAAATCGTGGATGCCCAATTCAGGCAGCTCTGCATGCGGCGGCAGAGGTTGAGGATCGAGGATCCAAGTCTTTGGGATCACCTTTTGCAGGGCGAGAAAGGTCCTGTCGGAGAGCGCTCTCCGCCAGTACTCGCGAAGAGCACGGATCCAGAACAACGCAAACCAGAGTTTCTCTTCCAAAAACGGCTTGAATGGAGGGGTTATCGCAATCTCGCCCTTGAGGACGGATGCTTGGAGTGCTGTGACTGCGGGGATATTATTGAGATCGAAGAGTTCAAAGAACCTGTACGCCTCACTGCGTTTATCCGCTCTTGAACCATACCCCTCAGCGTCGCAGACACGATGTCCCGTTTTGCTTGCGAGCCACTCCATTTCCGGACGGTAGGTTTCCGCCTCTTTTGACACTAAAATATCTCCGCCTGGGGCGATCCCTGCGAAGCCCTCGATCATGCCTTGAGGTCCACCCAGCACGTCAACACCGGCGTCCGCATAGGTTTCGTTCAGCCATGCGGTAAGGCCGATGCCTCCGGGGATGGAATCTAACTCACTTAGAATGAACCCTTCTTCGGTAAGAATGACGTCTGGCCTCAGAATTCTCGGCACCTCATTTCGAAAAGCCTTTTCCCTGCTGAACTCGACGAGTGCCGCAGGTTTGCCCTTATCGAACAAATCTGCAATCCACGCCGGTTGTCGGCCTGAGGCGGAAAGGCAATACAGATCATTGCATGCTTTTTGGAAGGTCCAGAGGCGGTCGCCAAGCGCGCGCAGCTCTTCATAAAGGCTTTGGGTTAATGGAAAAGCATGCGGTGAAAAGCGCCATGTTTTTCCCGCGAACAGTCCCGCGTCAGGCAGCGCGGCGCGAAGGCGGTCGAGGCTTGCAGACGCTTCTGGCATCAGGCGAGGCGTTTGAGAGCTTCGCGCAGCAGTTCGTCCGAGGGGATTTCCTCGCTGGGACGTGTGTCTGTGACTGCTTTGACGGCTTTGTGCGCGTCGGCTTGTTTGTACCCGAGCGCAATCAAGGCGAGCATGGCGTCGTTCATTTCCATCTCTCTGGGGACGGGGGCATGGGTGGCGGATGCGGCTTCCCACGCAGCGGCGACGCCAACCTTGTCCTTGAGCTCCACAATGATCCGTTCCGCCGTTTTTTTTCCTATCCCCTTCACTTGGGAGAGAGATTTTGTATCTCCCGCGACGACTGCTGCTTTAAAACTCGTCACAGACACCCCACTCAAAACATCAAGTGCCGTCTTTGGTCCAATTCCCGAGACATGGTTGATCAAGAGTCGAAACAGATCCCGCTCAGCCGGCGTAGAAAACCCAAACAAAACGTGTGCATCCTCGCGGACTTGAAGGTGTGTAAGGATCTGCAACTTTGAACCTGTTGCAGGAAGTCTGTCATAGCTGGAGAGTGGAATGGAAACATGATAACCCACACCATGCACATTCAAAACCACATGCGTGGGGTATGCCTCAATCAGAGTGCCCTCCAGAAAGGTAATCATGGGTTCCAGCATTTCTTGCGTCTGCTCGGAAGGCAAGCGGCTTGGCTATTCTTCTTTGTTTTGACGCGCGTTCCTGTTTGCGCATCTGAACCCGAGTGTCGCGTGTGGCTGGAGGCTAAATTCATGGGGTCGCCCATCTCCTCAACCGTCGAAAATGCGCAAAAAACGGTTAAAGTTGCGGGTGGTTGGGACGGAAATCTACTCGCGGCTTTTACACGAAAAGAGTGGTCGAAATTAGGCCTCAAATGGACGGAGTTTGAAAACAAAGCGCGGAAAACAGCATCCAAAGATTTCCAGAAATTAACCATCTCCTTGAAACGGGACCGAAGAATGGTGGTCGAATATGCGGAGTTATCTAGTTCTGATGGGCTTGTATCGTCCGGTGTACTGGCGCCTGAGATGGGGGAGAGGTTTGCGGAGACGCTTGGCGACGATCTGCTGTTTGTGGTGCCGAGCCGGTATCGCGCTTTTGTGTTTCCAAAGCTTGGTCCCGATGTTGCGAAATTTTCCGGCTTGGTTTGGGGTGCTTATCGCGAAAGCTCTTATCCGGTGAGTGTAGAACTTTTTGAATGGAAGAAGGGAACGATCCGAGCCGTTGGCTTGTTTGAGCCCTAGAGAGCCATGGGTGCTGTGAAATATTAACGCAATTCTGGAGTTTTTGGTTAGCATCTCCTTTTAGACTTTGTTTCCCTGTCTGGTTTCCCGAGAGTCAGGACTTGGCAGACGGAGGTTGGATTTCACCCCTTTGACCCACTTTCTTTAAACTGAATGCCACGAGTACTTATCATTGATGACGACCCTGGCATGGTTCAGGTCATCTCGGACCTGTGCGCTCAGGCTGGGCACACACCGATTTCCTACACTTCGGGAGAGAGGGCCTTGGCTTTCATGCACCGACATGACCCCCAATTGATTGTGACTGACATCCGCATGGAAGGTGTCACAGGCATGGAGGTCCTTCGTACAGCCCGCGCGCGTTCACCTCAAACCCCTGTCATCTTGATCACCGGAAACAAACAGCCGGAGATGGCAGTGGAAGGGATGCGAGCCGGGGCGTTTGATTTTATGCTGAAGCCTTTCAAAGTGGACGACCTCTTGAAGTCGATTCAGAGGGCGATCGCGCAAAACGCGGCACCGGGCGAACAGCAACATGAGGCATCTGGGCCGAGGGAACATTTGCGGTTTGAGAACATCATTGGACGCTCGGCTCGGATGAGAGCGGTCTTCGCGTTGCTTGAAAAGGTGGCTGACAGTGATTCGACAATTCTGATCGGGGGCGAAAGCGGGACTGGGAAAGAGCTTGTGGCAAAGGCATTGCACTTTAAGTCAGAGCGCAGGAACCAGCCGTTTGTCGCGATTAATTGTTCCGCCCTCCCAGAAAACCTTCTGGAGAGCGAGTTGTTTGGGCACAAAAAAGGGGCGTTTACGGGTGCCGTTCAGGATAAGATTGGCCTTTTCGAGGAGGCCGAGGGGGGGACGGTTTTTCTGGATGAAATCAATTCCATGGCGCCTCTTTTGCAGACCAAGTTACTGCGCGTGTTGCAGGAGCGCACGATTCGCCGGGTCGGGGACAACCAACTGATTCCCATTCATGTGCGGGTGCTGGCCGCGACCAATGAGTCGTTGCAGGACAAGATCAAAACCGGTGGTTTTCGGCAGGACTTGTATTACAGACTGGCGGTCATTGCAGTGGAGATTCCAGCACTCAGAAACCGCCCCGAAGACATTCCTCTGCTGGCTGAACATTTTCTGCGGAAACATTCGTGCGTAAAAACGAGGCATCAAATTGTGCACATGGAAGATGCTGCCTTGCAGGCGCTTTGTGCGTATGAATGGCCGGGGAACGTGCGCGAATTAGAAAACGCCATGGAGCGTGCCTGCGTTCTCTGTGAAGCAGGGGTGATCAAGGTTTCAGACCTCCCTCCGCACGTTCTCACCAAAGAGAATTTCGGATGCGGCAGTCCTGCATTTTCGAAAAGTCACTCTGGGGAAGACATCTCTTCCGTGGCTCTGCCTATTGGGGAAAAACTTGAATCCTTTCTCAGCACCATTGAACGGCGTTTTATTCAGGAGACCCTAGCCTTTAACAAGGGCGTGAGAGAGAAGGCGGCTCAAATGCTGGGGATATCTACGGCCACGTTGTACCGAAAAATCGAGAGTGAGCGTAAAACACACCCTTGATTCAACGGCAAGCGCGCACCTTTTGCGCTAGGCAGACCAGAGTTTCCAAGAAAGACGGCGTCTGTGGATTGTTCGTAAAGGCATCTGTGAATGTGTGGATTGACACCCAGGATGAGAGCCCCTTTCACTCAGTCCTGCATCTGTCGCACATCCTCTTCTTATTTTTGTCCCTTTATGAAACAACTTTTGATTTATCCATTTGTCGCGCTGCTTTTGATGGCAGGTGCCAGGGGTGCGGAAACCGTTCTCTTTGAGCAAAATTTCAATGCACTTCCGGCTGGCCCTGCTCCCAAGGAATTTTTGGCTCTCGCGGGCGAATTTGGAGTTGTGGTGGAGGGAGCTGAGCATTTCCTCGAGTTGCCGGGCTCACCCTTGGACACTTTCGGAGCACTATTTGGCCCTTCGAACGGCGATCCGGGTTCTTTGGAAGGCCGTTTTTTCGGGACCAAACAGGGGCGTAAGTTTCCTACCTTCGGACTCAGTTTGCGCGGCGCGGGCGGCTATCGACTGCAGGTGAGTCCCGGAAAGGGGCAATTGGAGATTTACAAGGGGGATGATCCGCTGGTGGGCGTGCCGTTTACATGGCAGTCGGGGGCGTGGACATGGCTTCGGCTGAGTCTCACGAAAAAAGACGGGGGATGGCAGGTGGAAGGCTTCGCGTGGGCCGACGGCGCCTCTGCGCCAACCGAACCCCAAGTGCGCTGGGAGGTGAAAAGCGAGGTGAATCCGGGGCGCGCGGCGTTGTGGGGGAGTCCTTATTCGGGGACCCCGATTAGGTTTGACGATCTCCGCTGGATGACCCGCTAAAGTTGTTACAATTCTCGAATGCTTTACTCTTTCAACGTGCTTTCCATAGTTGGGCACGCTGCTTGCTTTACCTGCCAACAATCTCCATCCCCATGAAAACGACAAACCTCCTTTCGCTGTTAATTTTGAGTCCGCTCGCCCTTCAGGCTGCGGATTGGCCCCAGTATCGCGGGACCGCCGGAGACGGGATTTCCTCTGAAATTCTCAAGTGGAAACCCGCTGGTTTAAAAAGCATCTGGAAGGTGGAAAGCGTAGGCGGGTTTAGTTCCTTTACCGTCGCTGATGGGCGTGCCTTTACCCTGTCTTTGAAGGAGGTGGAAGGTGCTAGTCAAGAAGTGGTTGCTGCCCACGATGCTGCGACGGGCAAAGAATTGTGGAGTGCGACGTTGGCGGTCGCCAACTACGACAAGGGTGGGAATGATGGAACTGCGGACAACAAAGGCGGGGATGGGCCGCGTTCAACGCCGACAGTTGTCGGCAAGGCGGTGGTTGTTTTCAATTCTCAACTCGTGTTGCGTAGTTTTGATGCTGCAACAGGAAAATCTGGGTGGACCGTTGATTTAAAGGCACAGCATGAAGGGCGCAACATTCAGTGGCAAAACGCCGCCTCACCGCTTCTGGAGGGAGGGTTGCTCTTTGTGGCCGGTGGCGGGCCTGGTCAGTCCTTGCTTGCAGTGGATCCTGCCGATGGTCGGGTGGTCTGGAAGGCGTTTGACGAAAAAATCACGCATGCCACACCAGTCGCGGCAACCATACATGGGCAGCGGCAGGTGATTTTTTTCCTGCAATCCGGATTGCTTTCTGTAGAGCCAAAAACGGGGAAAGAACTGTGGCGCTATGCGTTCCCGTACAAGGTTTCAACGGCGGCGTCGCCTGTGGTTGGCGGGGACATTGTGTATTGTTCCGCCGGATATGGCGTGGGCGCGGGCGCGGTGAAAATTGTGAAGGAGGGAGCTGGTTATAAGGCGAATGAGATTTATCGCATGCCCGGGAACCAGCCGTTGGCAAACCATTGGAGTACCCCTGTGCTCAAGGATGGATTCATGTACGGGATGTTCCAGTTCAAGGAATACGGCAAGGGCCCGGTGAAGTGCGTGGACCTTGCTACGGGTGATGTGAAGTGGACCAAGGAAGGGTTCGGCCCCGGGCACGTTATTCTGATGGGCAACGAGGTTGTGGCACTTTCTGATGCCGGAGAAATCGTGCGGTTCAACGCCAGTCCCAAAGAGTATCAGGAAGTGAGTCGACAGAAAGTCCTGGAGGGCAAGTGCTGGACGACGCCCACGGTTTCCGGCGGGCGTTTGTTTGTGCGGAGTACGAAAGAAGCCGCGTGTTTGGAGTAGGGCTGAATGACGCGCGGGAAGCGTCCGATTTTCCATAAAAATTGTCAGAGCTTCCCGTGCTGCGTTTGAGCAGAGTTCAATCATCCTTCTTTTCAGAATACTTCCCATGTCGCGCAAAAAAGTGAATATCGCCATCGTTGGTCTCGGGTTTGGTGCGGAATTTATCCCCATCTACCAGCACCATCCCAACGCCCACCTTTACGCCATTTGTCAGCGGAACAAAAAAAAACTGGATGCTGTCGGCGATGCTTTTGGAGTCGAGGCGCGGTACACGGATTTTGAGGATCTCTTGAAAGACCCAAAGGTGGACGCCGTTCATATCAATTCCCCAATTCCGGATCACGGTTGGATGAGCATCGCAGCGCTCAAGGCGGGCAAGCATGTCAGTTGCACCGTCCCGATGGCGACGACCGTCGAGGAATGCAGGCAAATCGTGGAACTGGTTCGGAAGACGGGACTGAAATACACCATGGCTGAGACAGTGGTTTACGCCCGCGAGTACCTGTACATGCGCGAACTGTTGCAGAATGGGACGCTTGGGAAGCTTCAGTTTTTACAAGCGAGCCATCAGCAAGACATGGATGGATGGCCCAATTACTGGCCGGGTCTTCCCCCAATGTGGTACGCCACGCATTGTGTGGGGCCCGTGGCAGGGTTGGCCGGCGCGCCCGCTGAGTATGTGAGTTGCTTTGGCTCGGGAACAATACGGCCTGAACTGCAGAAGCACTACGGGTCTCCTTTTGCCGTCGAAACAGCCCACATCAAGTTTAAGGGCACAGATTTGTCTGCGAGAATTATACGCAGTCTCTTCGACACCGCGCGGCAGTATCGTGAAAGCATTGACGTCTATGGCGACAAGGCTTCCGTGGAATGGCCGCTGATTGAGCACGAACACTTGGTTTTGCATCGCGCCAAACTGCCCGAGCCTAAGATCCCGAAACTCGTGAAGGCCCCGGATTACGCCAAACTTTTGCCCAAACAAATTCGCCCCTTCACCACGAATGGAGTTTATGGAGTCGGGAAGAAGACGCACCTTTCCTTCACCCAAGGTGCCGGGCACGGAGGGTCGCATCCCCATCTTGTTCACGAATTTGTGAGTTCCCTTGTGGACGACCGCGATCCATTCCCGAACGCGAAGCAGTCGGCGAATTGGACCTGTGTGGGGCTTTGCGCCCATCAGTCGGCCCTCAAAGGCGGCGCCATCGTAAAGCTCCCTTCGTTTACTCTGTAGCGTTCCGTATGCGTGTCACGCGTTTGCGTGACTCGGTGGGCGGGACACACTGTTGCTTTCTTGGCAGAAGCGCGGATGATGAGCAGCTCTTGAAACGGTTGATCCGCAGCTGCACGGTGTTTTTTTTCGTGCTCCTGTTTTGCAGGAGCGCCTGCGCTCAAGCATGGTTGAATTCCGACCTTGCACGATTTGAACAGGCGCGGCGTGAAGTGGAATTGCGGTTGGCGCAGGGCCCCCCTGTGCCTGTTGTTCAGAATCTGCCTCACGCTGGATTTCACAGCGGGTTTGCGCCAACGCGTGACTCTGTGCGGTGGGTGCAGGTCGATCTGGGCGCGGAGTACCCGATTGATGCGGTTTTTGTGCTCCCTACCACGCTCAATGGGGGAGTTGCGTATGGTTTTCCCGAACGGTACCGGATTGAAATGGGAAAGGACGCCCTGTTAACGGAACCCGAATTGTTGGTGGAAGCGGACGTTGAAGATCCCCTCAGCGTTCTTCCCAAGGGAGTGCAATGCGGGGGACGAGTGGCAAGATTTGTGCGTTTTACGGCGCTGGGACTGGTGCCACAGCCTCGTTTAGATTCGCGCTACATTTTCTGTCTGGGGGAGCTTTTGGTTTTTAGCGGAGGAAGAAATGTGGCGCTTAACGGAACGGTGCTTGCGCCGAAGTCGGTGACAACCCTCCCCACGTGGTCTCCCTCGCACCTTGTGGACGGCATTTACGCCTTGGGCATTCCCTCCCGGTCGGTTTCAGCATCCACAAACGGATGGCACAGCGGGATCTTTAATCGCGCGGACGCCCGGACGTGGGTGCAGGTGGATCTTGGACGAGAGGCGTTGCTGGATGAAATAGGCCTTATCCCAGCGCATCCTCCGGACTATCCGGACCGGGTGGGATTTGGCTTTCCAAGACGCTTCAAGCTGGAGACGTCTCTGGACGAAGATTTTTTAAACGGTGAGATCGTGTACGAAACTGGGGATGTCGAATTTGAAAATCCTGCCGACACAAAGGTCTCGTTCCGGGTTTTCCGTCGCAAAGCGCGGTATATTCGCATGACTGCGGATACGTTATGGGAACGCAGCGGCGACTTTGTGTTTGCGCTTGGCGAACTTGAAGCGTTTGAAGGCCGTGAAAATGTGGTTCGGTACAAAAACGTCACAGCCTCTAGTTCTACCGTGACGCGCTTATGGGCCCCGGCGTTTCTGGTGGACGGCCTTGGGGGTGCGGGTGCTTTGCTGGAAGAAGACGTTTGGCTGCGGAGTCTTTCGGAAAAACGTCGCTTACAACAAGAGCGGGATCGAGTTGCATTAAAAATTACCAATGAAGGACATGTGGCCCAAAGACGACTGGGTGCCATCGTCGCGCTTGGCGCGGTGGGCGCACTGACCTTTGTTTTCCTGCTGAATCGAAAGAGCAAAAGGAGTCGGCGTCGGGAGTTGGAGAATCTCAGGCAGCAGATCTCACGGGATCTCCATGATGATATTGGGAGTAATTTGTGCAGCATCAGGCTGATGGCAGAGATCGCGGCGGGAAAGGCGAGGGAGGAGCCGGCACTTGAGGTATTGGCCGAGATTAAGGGGCTTGCAGAGCAGGGAACGGAATCCCTGCGGGACATGGTTTGGCTCGTGCGTGAAGGCGAGAGCCCTAAGATAGAACGACTCATTGAAAAGATGCGGAGCATCATTGCTGGACTGATGGTCGAAATGGAATGTCCGTTTCATGTCCAGAATGCGCCCTTGCAGGCTGACGCGCCCTTGTCTTTTCATAGGGACATATTATTTATCCTTCGGGAAGCATTGCACAACGTGGTGAAACATTCTGAAACACGGTCGGCAGCGGTTGTTTTTTCTTGGAGCGCTCGGGAGATTGAACTGGTGGTGGAAGATCGAGGAAGAGGCTTTGATTCGGCCCAAGTCATGGTGGGGGAGGGAATCGAAAACATGCGATACAGGAGCGCGCGTTTAAATGGAACCTTGCTCGTGGAGAGCGTTAAAAACAAAGGCACACGCCTCACCGTTAAAATGGCAAGACGATGAACACCATTTGGATCGTTGACGACCACAGTGCTTTCCGCAAAACGCTCGCCCAAATTCTTGAGGGTCTGGAGTGTGGTGTCAAAACGAGGCTGTTCGCCTCATGCGAAGATGCATTGGAAGCGATGGCGGTTGAAGCTCCACCCAGATTGGTGCTTTTGGACATTCAGCTTCGTGGAATGAGTGGGCTGGAGGGGATTCCCCTATTTAGGACGCACTGCCCGACCATGGCCATTGTGGTGCTGACGGTTTTTGAGGATGATGATAAACTGTTTCACGCGATCTGTGCTGGCGCAAATGGCTATCTTTTAAAAACACAAGCCGCTGATGAAATCTCAGCAGCGGTGGAAAGCGCATTGCAAGGGGGCGCTCCGATGACACCGCGTATTGCTCGCCGGGTGTTGGAGATGTTCGCGCGGTTTGCGCCCAGAAAAAATTCAGATTACGGACTGAGTCCGCGTGAGATTGAAGTGCTCCAGTGCGTAGTGGACGGGCTTTTGAAGAAGGAAATTGCGGCACGCATGAGCTTGAGTGCGCACACCGTGGATGCTTATTTGCGTCGCATTTACGAGAAATTACACGTGAACTCGAGGAGCGGGGCAATCTCCAAGGCGTTGAAGGAAAGAATTCTGTGAATGCGGGGCTGGTTGTAACCGCTGCTTCCTCTTCAAGACGACGGCGGTTTTTGAAGGCGCTATAGCGTGGACGGAAATAGAATCTCTTTTACCGCACCCATGATATCCGAGGGTTCTGCCATGCGGCCCGTCCCTTCATAGCCGCATGCGAGTAATCCATCGGCAGGGCCGACAACCTTGGCGCCGCGATTTTTTAAAGTAAGGACGTTTTGTTGGGTGGCGGGATGCTGCCACATGTTGCCGTTCATTGCGGGTGCGAGGAGCAGAGGGGCGCGTGTGGCGAGGGCGATTTCTGCGAGCGGATGGCCGGCCAGACCGAGCGCGAGTTCGGCGATGGCATTGGCGGTCGCTGGTGCGATGAGCAGCAGCGAGGCTCTGTCGGCGAGGTCGATATGGATGGGTTTCCAATCGGCACGCTGCGCAGCGGCAGGGCTGACAACCTCATTGCGTGAGAGAGTTTGCAGGGTCAACGGTGTAATAAAACGTTCTGCGGCTGAGGTCATCACAACGTGGACTTCACATCCTTCCTTTACCAACCGGCTTGCGATATCCGCCGCCTTGTAGGCCGCGATCGAACCGGTGACGCCGAGAATCACGACGGGAGTTTTCATGGCTGGGGCTCCTTTTGGAACCTGGAAATGCGAAGGCGCTCGCTCTCCATGAGGGCCCTGAATTGTTTTTGGTCCTGTTCGGGACTGCCGCTCACGATGAGATATTGATATTCGCGCCAGCAAGCCATTTCCAGAAGCGCGTTGTGGAGGCGCAACTGCAACTGTTCGGGAGTTTCGGTCCCGCGTTTGTGGAGGCGTTGCGTGAGAATCTCCATGCTCGGAGGTGCGAGGAAAATATCAACGAGGGCGCTTGTGATCTCGGCGTCACCGCAGTGCCGGATAGAGCGCGCACCTTGGACGTCGACATCAACGAGGACATCAGAGCCGTTTTTGAGGTGGTCCTTGATGGCGTCTTTGCGGGTGCCGTAAAAATTGCCGTGAACTTCGGCGTATTCCAGCAGGTTTGCGTTTGCGATTTCTTCCTCGAATTGAGCGCGCGTTAAAAAGTGGTAATCTTCGCCGTTTCTTTCGCCCGGGCGGGGATTCCGCGTGGTGCAGGAGACCGAATAAAGGAAGTCGCCGAAGTGCCTGATGCCTTGAAGGAGGGTGCTTTTGCCCGCGCCCGAGGGCGCGGAGATCACGAACAGAAGGCCGCTGCGACGGGGGCGGAAGGGGAGGTCAGTAGGGGTGTTCACGGCGCTATTCGATGTTTTGAACCTGCTCTCGGATTTTCTCCAACTCGGCTTTTCCCGCGACCACCCAATGCGAAATGGATGCGTCGTTTGACTTCACTCCGAGCGTATTAAATTCGCGTGCGATTTCCTGCGTGAGAAATTCGAGGGTGCGTCCCACCGGCCCTTCCGTTTTCAAGAGCTTGTCCATTTGCGTAAAGTGGCTTTGAAGACGTGTTAATTCTTCGCTGATATCACAACGGTCCGCAAACAAGGCGAGTTCGCGCAGCAATCTTTCGTCGGTGAGGGATACTTCGATATCGGCTGCTTTAAGCCGTTCCAGCAATTGGTTGCGGTATAGGACAGGGATCTCTGGAGCGCGCCCGCGCACAAGGGCGACGCAATCCCGGAGGGTTTGGAGGCGGGTTTTTAAATCGAGAGCGAGGGCGGCGCCTTCGGTTTGGCGCATGGCCAAGAGGGCCTCGAGCGCTGCATCGAGCGCCCGCTCCAAGACAGGCCAGGCTGCTTCAGCGTCGACTTCCTGGCCCGGAGCGAGGAGCACGCCGGGAGCGCGAAGCACGGTGTCCAGTTGGAGGGACCCTCCAAGACCGAGCTTTTGCTGCAGGCGGCGCATGGAATCGGCATAAAGTGCCGCGAGATTCTCGTCGATGACCTGCAGGGGGGCACCATCACCGGCGGGCACCAAAGTGATGGAGATGTTCAGCCTGCCACGCGCCACGCGGGCTTGTGCTTTTTCACGCACCCGTCCTTCGATGGGTTGAAGTGCGCGAGGCAGACTGAGGGCAACGTCGATGTGCTTGCGGTTGACAGAGTGCAGCTCAACCGTGAAACGCACGGCATTGGTGGTCGCTTCGCCGCGACCGTAGCCTGTCATGCTGTGCATTTTCGCGGGGCGTTTTATTTGAGGAGGATCGACGCCGCTTGCGCCACGTCCTTGTCTCCACGACCGGAGAGATTCGCCACAAGAATTTGGTCCGGGTTCATGGTGGGCGCTGCTTTAAGGACATGCGCGACGGCGTGCGCTGTTTCAAGCGCGGGAATGATCCCTTCGGTTTGGGAAAGGTGCTGGAACGCGCTCAGGGCTTCGTCGTCTGTGGCGAAAGCGTAGTCGATTCTGCCTTGATCCCGCAGGTAGGCGTGTTCTGGTCCGATGGCTGCGTAATCCAGGCCGGCTGAGACCGAATGAGTGAGCTGAATTTGGCCGTCGTCGTCGGTGAGCAGGTAGGTGCGCGTGCCTTGAAGAACACCGAGCTTGCCGCCTTCAAATCGCGCGGCATGTTCGCCGAGACGAATGCCGCGTCCGCCCGCTTCGACGCCAATCATCTTTACGTTTTCGTCGTTGAGAAAGGGCCAGAAAAGTCCGATGGCGTTGCTGCCGCCGCCGACACAGGCGACAAGTAGATCAGGAAGCCGGCCTTCGCGCTCGAGCACCTGACGGCGCGCTTCCTCCCCGATGACGCGGTGGAAATCGCGTACAATCATGGGGTACGGATGCGAACCCAGTGCTGAGCCAAGAATGTAGTGAGTGGTGCGAACGTTGGTGACCCAGTCACGCATGGCTTCGTTGATGGCTTCTTTGAGCGTGGCTTGGCCGGCTGTGACGCCGACGACTTTTGCACCAAGGAAGCGCATTCTTGCGACGTTGAGTGCCTGTCGTTCCATGTCCACGGCGCCCATGTAAATGACGCACTCCATGCCAGCGCGTGCACACACGGTGGCGGTGGCGACCCCGTGTTGGCCGGCGCCCGTTTCGGCAATGATGCGCTTTTTGCCCATGCGTTTTGCGAGAATGATCTGGCCCAGGGCGTTGTTGATCTTGTGCGCGCCCGTGTGGAGGAGGTCTTCGCGTTTGAAGTAAATTTTTGCGCCGCCCAGTTCGCGAGTGAGCCGTTCTGCGAAGTAGAGCGGCGTGGGGCGTCCTGCGAAATCCTTGAGGGTGGCGGCGAGTTCCTCTTGGAAGGTTTTGTCTTCCCGGGCTTTTGCATATTCCTCCGTCAACGTGTTGAGTGCGTCCATGAGGGTTTCAGGAACGAACATGCCGCCATAGGGGCCGAAGTGGCCGTGCTGGTCAGGAAGTTTTTGGAGGTCGGTCATACGAGTAGATTAAGAAGTGAAAGGGGCCTGTGCCAATGCAAACCAGAGGGAGAGTGCAAGTCCTTGGCTTTTTTTGCCGCCCAGCGTGTTGGAGCGGTTTAAAGTTTTTATCTGTAGCGTTTGCGCTTAGGGTGGCGGGCTATGGATTTTCAGGAGCGTATTGACGCAGATATCAAAGAAGCAATGAAGGCCAAGCAGGCCACACGTTTGGGAGTGTTGCGCATGCTTAAAAGCGCCCTTAAAAATGCCGCTATTGAACAGGGCGGTGCGGACGCTCGTCTGAACGAGGCCTCGGCGCAAGCGGTTCTTCGTAAGGAAGCCAAGAAGCGGCAGGACTCCATCGAGGGGTTTGTAAAGGGCGGTCGACAGGATCTCGCCGACAAGGAGCAGGAAGAACTGCAGGTTTTAGGGGATTATCTGCCCAAACAACTCTCTGCGGAGGAACTTGAGGCCTTGGTGTCCGGCGTCATTGCAGAATTGGGGGCGACTTCAAAAGCGCAGATGGGGCAGGTCATGAAGGCTGCGACTGAGAAGGCGGCGGGCCGCGCGGACGGGCGGGTCCTGAGCGCGATGGTGTCGTCGAAATTGGGTTAGTGTTCTGCGGTAGGTTTCTTTTGTTCGTTCAGATGCACGCGATTGTTGTAGCTGCGGGTTCTTCCCGGCGCATGGGGTTTGACAAGCTGCTGGCTCCGCTTGCGGGGCGCAGCGTCTTGTGGCATTCGATTCGTGCGCTGGCGAAATGCGCTGAGGTTACGGGTTTTACGCTTGTTGTTCGCAGTGAATTGATTGTTGAAATGCGCGGCCTTGCGGAATCGGCGTCTTTGGGCAAAGCCGTGTCTATAGTGGAGGGCGGCGCCGAGAGGCACCTGTCGGTGAGTGCGGGTTTGGCCACTTTGGAGGAGGACGGTTTCGTGGCAATCCATGATGCGGCGCGGCCTTTGGTGACGCCAGAAGCGGTTGCGGGCTGTCTGGCTCTGGCACGGAGCACTGGGGCGGCAAGTTGCGCGGCGCCGGTGGCCGATACGCTCAAGCGCGGGGACGCGGCGGGACTGGTCGCTGGAGGCGTTGATCGGACGGGGCTTTGGGCGATGCAGACGCCGCAGATTTTTTCGAACCGGTTGATTCGCGAGGCGTATGCGCAGGTCCTCGAGGAGGGAGCGCTGGTCACCGACGAGGTGTCTGCGGTGGAACGGTTGGGGCGGCCGGTGGCGCTTTATCACAACGGGGAGTGGAATATGAAGATCACGTTCCCGCAGGATATTGCCCTTGCGGAGACGATCTTGGCGAGCCGGGGGAAAGCAGGGGAGGCATGAGCGCCGGATCTCCGTACAAGGTGACGACGCTCGCCAATGGCGTGCGCATTGCAACGGCGTGGATGCCGCACTTGCGAGGAGCGAATGTGGGGGTTTGGGTGGAGGTGGGTGGGCGGCATGAACGCAAGAATGAGGCGGGGGTGGCGCATTTTCTCGAACATCTGTTGTTCAAGGGAACATCGGCGCACTCTGCGTTGGAGTTGACGTGTGCGGTGGAGGGGGTGGGTGGATATCTCAATGCGTTTACGACGGAGGATCACACGTGTTATTACGCGAAGGCCGATGCGGCTCATTTTGGGCGTCTCGCGGAGGTGCTCTTGGAAATGTATTTGGATTCCCAGTTCCCCGAGCATGAGTTGGAGCGCGAGCGCGGCGTGATCAGGGAGGAGATTATGTCCCTGAAGGATGTGCCTTCGCAATGGACCGAGGATTTGTTGTCGGAGAGTCTTTGGCCGGACCATCCGTTGGGGCGTCCGCTCACGGGAACGGTGGAGAGCATCGAGCGCATTGGGCGCGAAGATTTGTTGAGTTTTAGGAGAAGGCACTACACAGGACGGAATACCATTTTCACGGTGGCGGGGCCCGTTCCGCATGAGGTGGTGTTGCAAAAGGTGAGGCGTTCTTTGGAGAGCCTGCCCCGGGGTGTGGCGTCGCGGCCATTGGTTGCGAGAGCCTCTCGGACGGGTGTTCGCGTGGAAAGCGAAGATACGGAGCAGGTGCATCTGGCGCTCGGGTTTCACACGTGCAGCCGGACGTCACCCGAGCGGTTTGCCCTCCGGATGCTGTCCGTGATGTTGGGAGAGAATATGAGTTCGCGGCTGTTTCAGACGTTGCGGGAGCGGTATGGGTATTGTTATTCGGCGCAGAGTTCCGTGGTGGCGCTGGCGGAGGCGGGGGCATTGTGTGTGTACGCTGATTTGGATCCCTCAAAATTGGAAAAGGCGCTGGCGGCGATTAGGCGGGAATGCGGCCGGTTTGCGCAATGCGCGCCCAGCAAGCGTGATTTAAACATGGCGGTCCAGTATGCCATCGGGCAAACGAGGGTGGCGTTGGATAGTGCGACGCAGCAGGCGGGTTGGATGGCGGAGTCGCTGATGGCGTTGGGCCGAGTGGTGGAGTTGGAAGAAGCGGAGCGCGCTGTTTTGGCGGTGACTGGGGCTGAAGTGCACGCGGTTGCGCGCAAGTGTCTGGAGTTTGGCATGGCGGCGGCGGCGATGGTCGGGCCCGGGATTTCGAAGGGCCAATTTGAAAAAATGGTCCGCGGTTAGAGGGGCCGAGACTGGGGGCCTTTGCGAACTTGTCGATCGGCAGGTGTAGACTGCTTATCACCCGAGGCTGCGCGTTACGCCTAGTGGCTATGATACGCGCCCGAAGGTTCGTTTTTTGAAATTGGAGCGAGCCCGATAGTGATCACCGTGTGCGTCCTTCGCCGCATCCTATTGAGGCACTGTGCGGTTTTGGCGGCCGTCATCGCGAATGCTGCGCGAGGATCCGGCGAAGGTATTGTTTAAAACTTTGTTGTGGTCGGCGAAGTCTCGGTCGTCGATGCTGCTGCCGAAGTTGTAACCCTTGTCCGCGTTGCGATAAACACTGCGGCCATTCCGGGATCCCAGCCAGACGCCGTAGGCGCCGGAGGACAGTCCTGCAAGGTTGAAGTGGTTGTTTTTAATGGTGTTGCCAGAGGGTGTCTGGTGTCTCACCGTGCCACCCTCCCCGGAGTTTCGGTAGAGGTACACGCCGCCGTGCTGCGCATAGGAGAAGAGGTTGTCGCAAATCCGATTGCGCGCTGAACCGTCCACTGCCAACACCTCCCGGCTTGCTTTGGTTTCGAACACGTTTCCTTGAATGGTGTTCTGGGCACTTTCTGCATCCAGATAGATCACGGTGGCAACGCTGGCACCCCGGAATTGACATCCCTCCACCCGGACCCGTGTCACCCCCGGAGCCAGATAGAGGGGGATGCGTCCCTTCGCTTCAAATTCAACATTTGAAAGTAGAATATTGTGCGGCGCCGCAGCTTGGGCGCGCTCCGTGTGGCCTTCGCTGTGCGAGGACTGCTTGACCGCCTCAGCCTGACCATTTCTTCCCTGTCCCATAATCCGCACGGATCCCCGGATCCTGCAGTTGCGGAGCACGACGTTCTCGGGCGGCCCGTTTCCTCCAGGCCGGATGAGCACCTCTGTGGTTTTCCCGCCGTTGATCCATTCCCCATGCAGGTCGATGACTTTGTGGCTCTCTGTGATAACCAGAGATTCCATTTTCTCCGCGGGCAGGGGCTTTGCGCATCCCGCGAGGGCGAGCGTGATCAGCGCGAGGCTGGTTTGCTTCAGCGCCAAAGGATCGGAGGATTTGAGGACGGTTGGGACTTGAAAATTTATTATTTTCATCACGCCTTGGGTGGCTAGGGGAGCGATTTTCTGGGTGATTGGAGTGGGGGAGGGACGCCGTCGACGGGAGTGACGGCCACCGAGTTGAGCGCAAAATTAGTGTGGATTCTCGAAAAAGCGGCTCCCAATTTGAAATTCCCAAAGAGCGAATTATCTTGGAGAATCTGCGATTCCACCCCATTTACAGGATTTCTGCGTTTGCAAAATCGTTTTGATGGTTATGCTCCGCACCCCCCTCAGCTTTTTCCCCATTTTACCCCCCACAGCCGCCTTTTTGATTTTCGCTTTTTGAATATGAACGCCGTTGTTGAAACACTGCCAAACTGTCTTGCCACCCTGCGTGTCGAGGTGGGTCCTGATCGGGTCAGCCAAACCCGCGAAACGCTGGTCCATGAGTTTTTGAAAGATGCACGCATTCCTGGGTTTCGCCCTGGAAAAGCCCCGCGCGCCGTCGTTGAAAAGCGCTTTCAAAAGCAGATCTCTGAAGACCTTGAGTCCCGGATTCTCAACACAGGGCTTCAGGATGCGATTCGTGAAAAGGGACTGCGGGTGCTCCACGTGCAGAACGTGGAGGACGTGCGGTTGGAGGACAACACGTTCTCTTTTTCTGCGACGGTGGTGACTGTGCCCTCGTTCGATCTGCCGGATTACAAGGGAATTGCAGTAAGCGTGCCGGCGGAGGTCGTGGCGGATGCTGACGTGGAGGAAGCGCTCAACAGTCTCCGGGAGCGGCAGGCGGATTTCGTCGACATCACGGAGGACCGTGGCGCGGCGATGGAGGACTTTGCGGTGGTGGATTACACTGGAACCATCGGCGGCAAACCGGTTCACGACGTTTTCCCCAAGGTGGGCAAGATTCTTTCTGAGAATGAAGGCTTCTGGCTGCGGATGACCGACGCCTCCTTTTTCCCCGGATTTTGCGCAAACCTCGTCGGAGCGAAGGTGGGAGAAAAGCGGGAGTTTCAGGTTGAAGCACCCGCAGGTTTCCCAATTGAAGGTTTCGGCGGACAGAAGCTCGACTATGTGGTCACGCTTAAGGAACTCAAGCAGCGCGTGCTGCCCGAGTTGAATGATGAATTTGCCCAGGGGTTTCTGCCTGGCAAAGGGCTGGCGGATTTGAAGGAAGTTGTCCTTCGCGAGATGGAGACGCGGAAAAAGGCGGAGATTGATGGCCTGAAGCGCGACCAGATTATGCAGCATCTGCTTTCGCTTGTGGAGTGTGAGCTTCCCGAGGACATGGCCCGTGCAGAGTCCAATCGTGTGTTGAGCGAAGTGGTGCAGGAAAATCAGCGCCGGGGGGTGACGCAGGAAATGTTGAAGGAAAACGAGAAGGAACTCGTGGCCACGGCATCGCAGACGGCGCGCAACCGGCTCAAGGGCTCGTTTATTTTGAGCCGGATTGCCGAGCAGGAAAAGTTGGAGGCCAAGTCGGACGAGATTTTGGGCCGGATTGCCAATATGGCGCAGTCGGCGCAAATCACCCTTGAGAAAGCGGTGAAGGAAGTGCGCCGCCGCCGGATGATCCAGGAGATCGAGTCGGATATTATCACGGCCAAGGCCCTTGATTTTGTGGTCGAGAGCGCTACGGTGACGGTGACTGAAGCCAAGGCTGAATGATTCGCCGGTGGCCGGCCATTCGTGTTGGATGCGGTGTTGGATGCGTGTTACAATAATGTGGTACACGTTCAATCTGCTTCGGAAGCGCGGTTTTCGGCAGCCGATGAAGTTTTTATCAACATAGCAGTATAGCAACAGAGAAGTCGCCGACCCGCTTGCGCCCTCAACCGCGGTATTGCATCCGCGGTGTTGCGCTTGCGGTGTTGGTCAGCAAAGGCACAAAGGTTTTAATTTTATGTATGCGCCAAACAACAGCAGCGTTTTAGTTCCCTCGGCCAGCACCTACGTTCCGTATGTGGTGGAGCAAACGGGCCGTGGGGAGCGGTCCTATGACATTTATTCGCGTCTTTTGAAGGACCGGATCGTTTTTCTGGGAACGGGCGTGAATGACATGGTGGCAAACTCGGTGATAGCCCAGTTGCTTTTCTTGCAGATGGAGGACCCCAAAAAGGACATTCATCTTTACATTAATTCTCCCGGCGGGTCTGTGACTGCGGGTTTGGCGATTTACGACACGATGCAGTTCATGACGTGCGACGTAAACACCTACTGCATCGGAATGGCCGCCAGCATGGGGGCCGTCTTGCTTGCGGCCGGCACCCGCGGAAAGCGGTTTGCGCTGCCGAATTCAGACATCATGATTCATCAGGTGTCCGGCGGCGCGCAAGGAACGGCCAGTGACGTGGAGCGCACGGTGGAGTTCATGTTCAAGCTCAAGAAGCGTCTGATCCGGATTCTGGCCAATCACACCGGAAAAACAGAAGAGCAGGTCAAACTTGATTCTGACCGCGATTATTATATGAGTGCGGAAGAGGCGAAGGAGTACGGCTTGGTGGATGAGGTGGTGAAAAGCCGCAAGGAAATTCCAGGGCCTATCCGCAGCGAAAAAGCCATAGACAAGGGCGGGGAAAAGGCGGCAGACCGCCCTGAACCCGCGACCGAGTAAGCGATGGGTGACTCAAGAAACGGCCACGCATCCTGCTAGCTTAGAAACCCTCAGCAAAAACGGCAGCAAAAACGTCAGGACGCCTGCTTTCAGGAGTCCGGAACCACCCAAAGTAAAAACAGAGGCTAATCCGTCAAATGACGCATTAGCGAACGAAAGAACAAAATGGCGCGCGCATCTAATTTAACCATGTGCAGTTTTTGCGGAAAGAGTCATGCCGAGGTGCGCAAGCTCATCGCGGGGCCGGGGGTTTACATCTGTGACAGTTGTATCAATGTTTGCAAAGGGATTCTGGACAAGGAGCTCAGCGATGAGCGCCGCAAGCAGTCGGTGAATCTGCGGGTTCCCAAGCCTGTGGAGATTCGTCGTTCGCTGGACCAGCATGTGATCGGGCAGGACCGAGCGAAGAAGGTGCTTTCGGTCGCGGTGCACAATCACTACAAGCGCATTTTGCACAATGGGGCAGGGGCGCTTGGCGGTACGATGGCGACGACCACCCAGATAGATTCCTTGAACGATGTGGAGATCGACAAGAGCAACATTTTGCTCCTTGGGCCGACGGGTTCGGGCAAGACACTTCTGGCGCGTACGCTGGCCCGGGTTTTGGATGTGCCTTTTTGCATCGCCGACGCGACAACGCTCACGGAAGCCGGTTATGTGGGGGAAGACGTGGAGAACATTATCCTTCGGCTGCTGCAGGCTGCGGAATATGACGTGAAGCGTGCCGAGATCGGCATCGTGTACATCGACGAAATCGATAAGATTGGGAGGAAGACGGAAAACGTTTCCATTACGCGTGACGTCAGCGGCGAAGGGGTGCAGCAGGCGCTGCTGAAGATTTTGGAGGGAACGGTTTGCAATGTGCCGCCTCAAGGGGGGCGCAAGCACCCGCATCAGGAGTATATTCAGGTGAGTACGGACAAGATCCTGTTCATCTGCGGCGGGGCTTTCGTGGGACTTGATAAGATTGTCGAAAAGCGGCGCGGTAAAAACGCCCTTGGGTTCGGCGCCGCCTTGGCAGCCGCGAGTCAAGAGGGAGAAGAGGTGGCGACGAGTGAATTGCTCCGGCACGCGGAGCCTGAGGATCTCCTGAGTTTCGGGATGATTCCTGAATTTATTGGGCGTCTCCCGGTGGTGGCTGCTTTGGATCCTCTGTCGGAAGACGAGTTGATGGCCATTTTGACAGACACCAAGAACGCGCTGATCAAGCAGTACGCGAAGTTGTTGTCCATTGAGGGAGTGACGTTGAATGTGACCAAGGATGCGCTTCGGGCGATGGCCGAGCAAGCAGCCAAGAAGGGCACTGGGGCGCGGGCGCTCCGCTCGATGTTGGAGCGGATCATGCTGGATGTAATGTATGACATTCCGAGCCGCGAAGACGTCGCTGAGGTCACCGTTAATCGTGCTGTGGTCGAAGGAAAACGGCAGCCCACGGTGCGGCGCAAACAGGATAAAGACGCAGCTTAACCAGCAGGAGTCGGGCGCGCTCTGGTTTTAAACTGGAGCGAAGACTCTCGGTGATGTTTAAACAAACAAACATGGCGCCCCAAATCTGCAAACTTCCGAACGGGTCCTCGCTCAAGCAGGGAGAGGTTGGTGGAGCCGTGCAGGGGGCCTGTCTGGAGGGCGGTGTTTTGGGGCTCGAGGGATTGCAAGGAGCCGTAAAAAGGGGTGGAGTTGGCCTTGGATTGCTTGTTGGATTTCTGGGGTGTTCCTGTTTGGCCGCGGAATCTGAAGCGCTCAAAGAGTTCCCGGCAAAGGAACCGGCGCTTAAGGAGGCTGCCTCAAAGGAACCTGTGGCAAAGGAACCGGTGCTTAAGGAGGCTTCGGCCTATACACCACTGGGAATGTTTGCCAAGGCGCTGCAGTTGATTCGGCAGGATTACGTGGACGAAGGCAAAGTTTCTTACTCGGCTTTGATTGGTTCCGCACTCAAAGGCATGCTCGCGAGCTTGGATCCGCATTCCCAATTTTTGGATCCCAAGGATTATAAGGCGGTTCAGGATGATACGCAGAGCCGCTTCAGCGGGGTGGGATTGGTTTTAAGCCAGAAAGACGGCCGGTTGGCTGTGGTGAGCGTGATGGAGGGGAGCCCGGGGGCGCGCGCGGGGATTCTTCCCGGGGATCAATTGTTCAAGGTTGACGGCCAGTTGACGGAGCGGATGACCGTGAACGAGGCCGCCAATTTTCTCAGGGGTGAATCGGGCCAGGTTGTGAAGCTTGTGATCTACCGCGCATCGACGAAGGAAACGCGCGAGTTCGAAGTGCAGCGCGAGTCGATCAAAGTCAGTACCGTTCGAGACGTGAAAATTGTGACAGGTGACGGGGATGCGAAGATTGGGTACCTTAGGCTGACGCAGTTTAACACCACTACGGTCGCGGAACTTTCCGCGGCATTGGATGATTTGGAGAAACAAGGGATGCAGGGCTTGGTGCTGGATTTGCGGGGAAATCCGGGAGGCCTTCTCGAATCAGTCATCGAAGTGGCTTCGCTGTTTTTGCCGTCTGGTTCCTTGGTAGTCTCAACCGAAGGCCGAGTCCCGTCTCAGTCTCGTGTTTATCGGACGCCGGAAAATGCCCAACCGCGTCCTTCCTATCCGATGGCCGTTTTGGTGAACGGGGGTAGCGCGAGCGCTGCGGAGATCCTCGCGGGCGCATTAAAGGACCTCAGGAGGGCCATCCTAGTCGGAGAAACGACCTTTGGGAAAGGGTCGGTGCAAAGTGTGATACCCCTGCAGGACGGGGCGGCTCTTCGGTTGACAACCGCCAAGTATTACACTCCAGGGAAACAAGTCATTCATGAGCGTGGCGTGACGCCTACGATCCGGGCTGTGCTTCCACAGGAGCAGGAGCGACTCGTGGCGTTACAGCGGCGTGAGGAGCAGTTGGATGAGCGCGAGAAGGCGGAGATTGCCGGCTTCAGGGACGCCCAACTCGAACGCGCTGCCGATACCTTGAAGGCTGTTGTCCTTTACGCCCTCAAAAGTGGAACTCCCGAAAAATCGGGTGCGGCGGCCCTGCGCAAATGAGTGCGGAAAAGGAAGGGAATTCGCGCGGAGCGCTTGTGCTCGCGCTTGAGACGTCCTGCGATGAAAGTGCTGCTGCTTTAATGAGAGGCAGGGAACTTCTTGCGGCCGAGGTTTTCTCCCAGGTGGCAATTCATGGCGCGTATGGAGGAGTCGTTCCTGAAGTTGCCTCAAGGAACCATCTTCTGGCCTTGCGCCCCGTTTTGGAAGCAGCCCTCGCGAGCGCTGGCGTGCGCCTTCAGGAGCTTGACGCAGTCGCCGCCACGGCCGGGCCGGGCTTGGCAACCTCTTTGATGCTAGGATTTTCCATCGCGAAAGGTATTGCTGTCGCTCTGCGGCGGCCGTTTATCCCTGTCAACCACATCGAGGGGCATCTTCTTTCTCCGTTCCTCCATGAAACAAGCGGGCCGCGGGATGCGGTGGGGCTGGTTGTGAGCGGAGGGCACACGCTGCTGGTGCGGATTCATGGGACGGGCCGGTACAGGCTGATGGGAAAAACATTGGATGATGCTGCTGGAGAAGCTTTTGACAAGGTGGGAAAGCTGCTCGGGCTGCCTTATCCCGGGGGGCCGAATTTGGCAAAATTAGCCGAGGACGGTGATCCCAAACGGTTTGCATTTCCGCGGAGCATGCTCGGTTCGGGCGACTTCAATTTTTCCTTTAGCGGCTTGAAGACCGCCGTGCGCTATCTGCTTCCCAAACAAGATCCGGTGCCTGTTGCGGATGTGTGCGCATCTTTTCAAGAGGCTGTGGTCGATGTGCTTGTCGCCAAGACACTGGGTGCGTTGCAAGCCGAGCGTGTGCAAACTTTGGCCATTAGCGGAGGGGTCAGTTGCAACGTTCGGTTGCGGGAGCGGTTCGCGTTGGCGTGTCAGACCGCCGGCCTGCAGCTTCTTGTGGCGCCGCCAGCTTTATGCACGGACAACGCCGCGATGATTGCCTACGTGGCCGCGCTCAAGCTTGAGAACGGCGCCGTTTCCTCGCTCGAGGCTGAGATCGAGCCGTCTTTAAATTTTGCGTCCTGGCTTAAAGCCTGACGTTATGACATGCGGTGATGTGTCCGGCCGTGATTGGGTTGGACTAGTATTCCCTCGCAAGCAGAGAATCCGTGAGGCTGCGCAAAAGAGCCGACTTTTTGCCAAAGGGCGTGAGGGAATGAAGGGCCTCCTCGGTTAATTCAGCGGCGATTTCACGGGAGCGCTTTAATCCGAACAGCGCCGGGTAGGTGGCCTTTGTGACGGCGGCGTCTTTCCCAGCCGTTTTCCCAAGCTTCTCCGTCGTCTGTGTCACGTCGAGAATGTCGTCGATGACTTGAAAGGCCAGCCCGAGGGCGTGGCCGAAGCGCGTGAGCGCCTCCAGTTTGGAGGGCGTGGCGTTTGCGCTCATTGCCCCCAAACGAATCGCACACGTGAGGAGGGCGGCAGTTTTCGCTTCATGGATGAACTTGAGTGCGGCCTTGGTGGTTGGTTGACCTTCACCTTCGAGATCAAGTACTTGACCGGCAATCAGCCAGCGGCTTCCGGAGGCGCCGGCCAGTTCACGCACGAGTGCGGCGGTGCCATAGCGCGCGGCCGCAGGCGCTTGGGCGAGCAGTTCAAACGCCATCGTTAAAAGCGCATCTCCTGCGAGGACCGCGATGCCTTCGCCGAAAACCTTGTGACTTGTGGGGCGGCCGCGCCGCAGGTCGTCGTCATCCATGCAGGGAAGATCATCGTGAATAAGCGAGTAGGTGTGGATGCATTCCACCGCGCACGCCGAGAGAAGTGCGTTCTCGCCCGTACCTCCGCAGATTTCCGCGGCCGCCAGGGTCAAAACTGGCCGCAAACGCTTGCCTCCGGCGAAGATGCTATAACGCATTGCCTTGTGGATAGTGGCGGGTTTTGTGGCTGCCTTCGGTAAAAATTGATCCAAAGCTTGGTCAACTTTTTGAATGGCGGCGTGCAGGTAATCTTTAAGCTCCATGGGTGGATTTCCAAAATGGTTTGTGAAACGCTTCGGAGTAAACTCAAAACCATTTCAACGCGAGAATGGCAGCGAGGATCTGCGGCGGGCGTAAATGCAGGAGGCGACGGTGCCGTTGAGTTCTTGAGGGCTCCACAGGGGGCGCCGGTCCAAACAATGGGAGGAGGGGGTTGGAGAGGCCGCTTTCGCGCTTGGGGCGGTGGCCGGCGAGCCTTAAAGACGGCTGAGGAGGCTTAATTGTGGCAAAATTGAGCCCTCGCTCAGGAATCTATTGACACCACCCCCCCCTCTGCTAGTTTGCGCCTCCGCTTTTTTTGAAACGCCGTGATGCACGCAGTGTGCAGCGCAGTGCTTCTGGGAGGCATCAGCACTGCGCGAGTGTGGCAAGTGCCTGGGTAGCTCAGTTGGTAGAGCACGTCCTTGGTAAGGACGAGGTCGCCGGTTCAATCCCGGTCCCAGGCTCCACTTATCACAGGAACCGCTTTTTTCATCCAAACCTAACAAACAACCCACTGACCTGACCCTATGGCCAAGGCGCAATTCGAACGCACGAAACCGCACGTCAACGTTGGCACTATCGGCCACGTGGACCACGGTAAGACCACGCTGACAGCAGCGATCACCACCATCCTTTCTAAGAAAGGCTTCGCGGAAGCGAAGAAATACGATGAAATCGACGCCGCCCCTGAAGAGCGCGAGCGCGGTATCACCATCAACACCGCCCACGTCGAGTACCAGACCGAGAAGCGTCACTACGCTCACGTCGACTGCCCCGGACACGCTGATTATGTCAAAAACATGATCACGGGTGCCGCACAGATGGACGGCGCCATCCTCGTCGTCAGCGCTGCGGACGGCCCCATGCCTCAGACCCGTGAGCATATTTTGCTTGCCCGTCAGGTTGGCGTGCCTTCCATCGTTGTCTTCATGAACAAGTGTGACATGGTGGACGATCCTGAGCTCCTTGAACTCGTCGAAATGGAAGTGCGTGATTTGCTCTCCTCCTACGATTTCCCTGGTGACGCCATTCCAATCATCAAGGGTTCCGCCAAGGCGGCCCTCGAGTCCGGCGATCCAGCCTCCCCTCAGGCGGAGTGCATTGCCAAGCTCATGGATGCAGTGGATGAGTACATCCCGCTTCCCGAGCGTCCAGTCGACCAGCCCTTCCTCATGCCTGTGGAAGACGTGTTCAACATTGAAGGTCGCGGCACTGTCGCCACTGGTCGTGTGGAACGCGGCATCCTCAAGAAGATGGAAGAAGTTGAATTGATCGGTCTCAAGGACACGGCCAAGACAACTGTCACTGACATCGAAATGTTCCGCAAGCTTCTCGATGAAGCACGGGCAGGGGACAATGTCGGTCTGCTTTTGCGCGGCATCAAGAAGGACGACGTGGAGCGCGGTCAGGTGTTGGCGAAGCCAAACTCCGTGAAGGCGCACACCAAGTTCAAGGCTGAAGTCTACGTTCTTTCCAAGGACGAAGGCGGCCGCCATACCCCCTTCTTCAATAACTACCGCCCTCAGTTCTACTTCCGTACGACGGACGTAACCGGTTCCGTGACGCTGCCCGAAGGCACCGAAATGGTGATGCCCGGAGACAACGTCAGCGTTCAGGTTGAACTGATCACCCCGATCGCCATGGAAAAAACCATGCGTTTCGCTATCCGCGAAGGTGGTCGTACGGTCGGCGCAGGTCGCGTCGGCGAAATCATCGCCTAAGTTCTTGAAACCGGAGGCTCCCTGCCTCAGGTTGAGTTAAGCGCAATCCCCCCGGTCGCAAGGCCGGGGGGATTTGCACCCCTAGAAAACGGTTTTTTCGGTGACTCTCTTTGGAGCCTGAAAAACAAAAAAAGACAAACACGGCAGTAGCTCAATTGGTAGAGCAGCGGTCTCCAAAACCGCTTGTTGGGGGTTCAAGTCCCTCCTGCCGTGCCATCTTTAATTTCCCACCCTCCTTTCCGAAGCTCCTTCCTACCCCCGCCAAGCGCATGTCCGCGAAAGTTTCCACATTTTTCAGTGAGGTGAAAGCCGAGCTCCAAAAAGCCACTTGGCCTTGGGATCCGAAAGAGCACGGTGTCAAAAAATACCGCGAACTCATCGATTCTACGACGATCGTGATTGTTGCCATGCTTCTGTTGAGCGGCTTCGTATCACTCTGGGATCTCGTGATGATGAACATCGTTGGAGTGCTTACCAAGTAGCCATGACTGAAGAACAGAAAAGAAAGCAGTGGTTTGTCGTTCATGTTCTTGCAGGTCAGGAAATGAAGGTGAGAGACAATCTTGTGAAGCGCATGAAGACTGAGGAAATGAGTGACTTCGTTTATGAAGTTGTTCTTCCCATGGAGCGCATTGCAGAGGTGAAGCGCGGCAAGAAGTCGGAGACGACCCGCAAATTTTTCCCAGGCTATTTGATTGTCAACATGTGGCTCTTTGACGACCCGCGTGACAACGATCGCCAACCGTTGGTGGACCGTACTTGGTACTTCATCAAGGATACCCAAGGTGTCATTGGTTTCGCTGGAACCAAGGACCGCCCAATTCCCATGCGCGACTCCGAGGTGCAGGCGCTCCTTTCCCAGGTGCGTGAGCGCGAAGAGAACGTCATCCCAAAGATTTCCTTCAGCATTGGGGAAACTGTCAAAGTGGCCGATGGACCCTTTGAAAACCAAAGTGGCGTGGTGGAAGAAATCGACCCAGAACGTGGAAAATTGCGCGTTTCCGTGAGTATCTTCGGCCGCAACACACTCGTCGACTTGGAGTACTGGCAAGTCGAAAGGGCCTAGTTTTAAATGCCTCGTCTTGGCGGGGCGCGTGCCTGAAAGCCCGAAACCATTATCGCAAACCTTTAAACTAACTGAATCATGGCAAAAGAAATCGTCGCAACCATCAAGCTGCAGATCCCTGCCGGCGCAGCGAACCCCGCACCTCCCGTCGGACCCGCCTTGGGTCAGAACGGTGTGAACATCATGGCGTTCTGTAAGGAATTTAACGCCACCACGCAGAAGCAGGCGGGAGACATCCTCCCCGTGGTGATCACTGTTTACAAAGACAAGAGCTTCACTTTCATCACGAAGCAGCCTCCTTCGGCGATTCTCATCAAGAAGGCTCTGAACCTTGCAGCTGGTTCCAAGGAACCCAACAAGACCAAGGTGGGCAAACTTTCCAAGAAGCAGATCTCCGAGATCGCCCAGCGTAAAATGAAGGACCTCAATGCCCGCACGGAGGCTGCCGCAGTCCGCATTATTGCCGGTACGGCCCGTCAAATGGGCGTTGAAGTCGAGGCTTAATTTGAAGCGGAGACTGGAAGAGCTCGGCTCTTTTCTGCTCCCGATCCTGTTTCAACGGCGCTTCCTGTGCTTGCACGGGCGGCGCCGTTGGTGTTTTTAGTGGCTCCCAGTACGCTCGAGAAACGATTGCTATGGGCCGCCGAGTTCTTCGGCGGCTCCCATTGTTCGGAGATTTAATCCACCGCCACCAATTACAACCATCTTTAAGGCATGAAGAGCCTCATTCTCACAAACGAGTTTCCACCAAATATTTACGGTGGCGCAGGTGTCCACGTGGACTATCTCACACGCGAGCTCTCCAAACTGATGCAGGTGGAGGTGCGTTGTTTTGGCGCCGAAAAACGCACGGCACTCTCGAATGAAGCTTCGCTCAAAGCCACCGCATTTGGCGCGAATACTGCCCTTTATGAGGCTCCCAAGAAGCTTCACGGCGTCTTCACGGCGCTTCAACGCTGCCTGGATTGGAATACTGCAGGGGTGGATGCTGATATCGTGCATCTTCACACCTGGTACACGCACCTCGGCGGAGTGCTCGCGAAACTCAATTACGGCATCCCCCTAGTCCTGACCGTGCACTCGCTTGAGCCTCTGCGCCCTTGGAAACGCGAGCAACTTGGCCAGGGATATGATTTTACATGCTGGATCGAACGGACCGCCATCGAGATGGCCGATGCTGTTGTGGCGGTTTCGGAAGACACCAAGGCCGATATCTTGAGGCTCTTTAATGTGGATGAAGCAAAGGTGCATGTCATTCACAACGGGATCGACCTCAACGAGTATAATCTTACAGACTCCCGTGCAGCATTGGAGCGGTTTGGAGTCGATGCCGGCCGGCCCTTCGCCTTGTTTGTGGGGCGCATCACGAGACAGAAGGGGATCATTCATCTGGCCAGAGCTATCCAGCATATGCACAAGGATTTCCAAATTGTCCTGTGCGCCGGTGCTCCGGACACGCCGGAGATCGCAGAGGAGATGCAACGCGCCGTTGCGCAGGCGCAGGAGACCCACGGTTCGGTGATTTGGGTGCGGGAGATGGTCGCAAAACCCGACCTGATCGAACTTTACTCCCACGCTTCCGTCTTCTGTTGTCCCTCCGTCTACGAGCCTTTTGGGATTATCAATCTCGAGGCCATGGCGTGTCATACCCCTGTTGTTGCGAGTGCTGTGGGCGGCATCAAAGAGGTTGTGGTGCACGGCGAGACGGGTTTTCTCGTGCCGTTAAAGCTGCAGGAAGGTACTTTCGAACCCGTAGATGCCGCTGCGTTCGAGAGACATTTTGCGGAAAACGTGAATACCGTCATGGACGACGCGGGACTCCGCACCCGCATGGGGGCTGCCGGACGCAAGCGGGCGGAGGACTTATTTTCTTGGGCTGCGATCGCGGCCAAAACTCACAAGCTTTACGCCGAGCTGGTGGCACGCCACCGGGCAACGGCATAGCACATTTTTATACATGTTTGTAGATCACATTCGGGTTCAAGCGTTTGCCGGTCGCGGTGGCAACGGCTGCGTGTCCTTTCGCCGTGAAGCTTTTGTGCCCAAAGGGGGGCCGGATGGTGGCGATGGCGGCCGCGGTGGGTCCATTATCCTCCGGGCTGATGTGCATACGGACAATCTGACCGCCTTCTTTTACGAGCCTATTCTAAAGGCGGCGGCCGGCCAGCAGGGGCTGGGCAAACAGTGCTATGGTAAGTCCTCCGAGGACAGGGTTTATCGAGTTCCGGTGGGAACCCTCGTCTACAAGATGCCAGATCCCAAAGAGGAGGATGAGTTGGAAGCCTCGGTGCGGTATGGGACTGATGCGACATTCGTCGACCTCGAGAAGTCTCCCGAGGACGAGGAAGAGGAGGCGGTTGAGACAAATCCAGAGGAGCTTCAACTGGTTGTGGATTTGAGCGAACCCGGGCAGGAGTTTGTGCTCTGCAAGGGAGGGAAGGGCGGGCTTGGAAACGTGCACTTCAAGAGCTCCAAGAACAGGGTCCCCACTCAGTTCACTTATGGAGAGGAGGGAGAATCCGGAGTTTTCTACCTTGAACTCAGAAAAATCGCGGATGTGGGTCTTGTGGGATACCCCAATGCGGGCAAGTCCACCTTGCTGGGTGCGGTCTCGGCCGCGCATCCAAAAGTCGCAGCGTACCCTTTTACAACGCTGACACCCCATATTGGGGTTGTCCAGTTGGCTGCCTATCAGCGCTTTACGATGGCTGATATTCCCGGACTCATCGAGGGGGCCCATAACGATGTCGGCTTGGGGCACGAATTTTTGCGCCACATTTTGCGCTGTAAACTCCTCGCATTTGTGGTGGATACCGCCGGAAGCGAGGGGCGTGATCCAGTCTCCGACCTGCAGAGTCTCAGGCGCGAAGTCAGCCTTTATGACTCTGATCTCGCCGAACGCCCTTGGCTCATCATCGCAAACAAGATGGATCTGGCAGGCGCGGGAGAAATGTTGGAAACCCTGAAACACCGGTTTTCGCGCGTCGAAATCATCCCAGTGGCTGCGGCTGCGGGCGAAGGTATTGCGGAGCTCAAGGACCGCCTCGGGGCCTTAATCGCCCTGCATTCTGCACGTGCTGCGAGTTCCGGGGAGGGTTTGCCAGAGTAGGATCGGGACAGGGGTGAATCGGAGGTGAAAAAGATTGTGAAAAATTTCACAAAGTTCTTGTGGTAGCCCTGCTCTTCCTTTTTCCTTGTTGCCCGCCGCGATCTTTCTCCATGACTCCCCTTCGTCCTGTCTCTTAGAGGATGCACGTCTTGGTTTGTCGCTGCATTCACGCCTTTTTTATGCCTTTGTCTTCTCAATCTTTCCTTCGCCGAGTCGCTTCTGGAATTCTTCCGGTTGCGGCCTGCGCTGGCGTTCTGATGAGCTGTGGAGCAGTTGCCGCCGAGGTGGCGCATGGCGCCGAATCGCATGAAGCTCTGCCCGCCGCCGCTCCCGTTTTGTTTCACATCGGGCCGCTCCCCGTGAATAACTCGATGGTGCTCATGTGGGTTGTCGCGGCGATTGTGATCTTCGTTGCGCGTGCCGCTACGAAAAACATTCAAGAGGTTCCGACGGGCCTGCAGAATTTCGTGGAGTGGATTGTGGAGAGTCTCAGGAACTTCCTTGAGAGCGTCATCGGGCGCGGACTGACCGCCCAGACATTTTGGTTCTTTGCTTCAGCCTTCATTTTCATTCTGGTCGCGAACTGGTTTGGCTTGGTTCCCGGAGTTGGCACGGTGGGGTGGGGAACCCCGGATGCAAGCGGCGCTTTGCATCACATCAGCCGGCCGCTTTTGAGAGGAGCGAATGCCGATCTCAACATGACTCTGGCCATGTCCATCGTGTTCTTCGTGGCATGGACATACTGGGCAATTAAGGCGAACGGCATCGGCGGGTTTTTCATGCATATTTTCGGTCCGCGGGGTGAATCAAAGGGACTGCTTAAGGCGCTGATGATTCTGGTCTTCCTTTCCGTCGGAGTTCTCGAATTAGTGTCGATTTTATTCCGTCCCGTTTCGCTTTCTTTCCGTCTTTACGGAAACGTGTTCGCAGGCGAAACCATGTTGGAGGCGATGTCGAATCTTGTGCCTGCTCTGGCTCCGTTGATTCCTGTGCCCTTCTATTTCCTCGAGCTTCTCGTTGGATTTGTGCAGGCGCTCGTTTTCACGCTGCTGACCTCCGTGTTCACCCTCTTGATTTGTGATCATGGGGACGGGCACGATGAAGCGCACCACTAAGGTTCCACTGCCTCGACTTCAAACTTTCGGACGTCGGACCGTGGCAAGACTGCGGGGGCGTTCGGCAACCAAACCAAAAACAAAACCACCAAGATGAACATCGCAACCACACTCGCTGAGATCTCCGGCAATCTTCATATCGGTCTAGCCGCTTTGGGTTCCGCCATTGCAGTAGGCGTGATCGGTCTCAAAGCTTCCGAAGCAGTAGGCCGCAATCCAGGGGCCGCGACGCCCATTCTGATTCAGGCGATTCTGAGCTCGGCATTGGCCGAAGGAATCGTGTTCTTCGCGATCTTCCTCGCGAAGGGTCAGTAATTCCCTTCTCACTGCGCGGGGTGGATACTCTCCGCCCCGCGCATCTGTTTCTTTCAAGCCGCATCAAAATATGCTTTTCACTGTCATACTTGCTTCTTCGCAGGAAGGTCTCATGGGAACCGCCGCCGCTGTCGGAGAGACGTTCGGCTTCAATACTTGGGCCTTTGTTGCTCAGGTGCTTTCCTTCTCCATCGTCTGTGCCGCTCTCTACAAATTTGCCTATCATCCGATCCTGAAATTGCTTGAGGACCGCCGGACCCAGATTGAGCTGACCTACCGCGAGGCGGCCGCCATCAAGGTGCAAGTGGCTGATGCAGAACGTCGCGCTAACGACATTGTGGTGCAGGCTTCCTCTGGGGCGCACCGCATTGTGGAAGAAGCCAGGACCGCAGCGCAGGACTTTCAGGAGAAGCAAATACAGCAGGCCAAGCAGGATGCGGAAGACCTGGTGGCCAAGGCCCGTGAAGCGACAAAGCGCGACTATGACCGCATGCTCGCTGAGTTGAAAGGGGAAGTCGCCCGTCTTGTGGTTGAAACTACAGCGAAGGTTACCGGCCGTATTCTGACGGCCGACGATCAAAAGCGCCTCGTCGAAGAGGCTAATCGCGAAATCGCCGCTTAGTTTTTTTCAAAGCACTCTGCCAATCATTTATGAAGGTCTGTAAAGAAGCGCGCAAAGGAGCGAGGATTCTGTTCGATGCAGTTCGTCCGCAGGGCCGCATCGACGAGTCCAAAGTGCGCCTTGCCCTCGCTGCGGTAGTCGAACGCAAACCTCCGTTCGAAGGCCAGATTCTTCACGAGTTCCAGAGGCTTGTGCGTCTTGAAATTGAAAAGCGCACTGCCCGCGTGGAGTCGGCGACCGCTCTGGATGCCGCCCAGAAGGCGAATGTTGAAACATCACTGCGTGAGAGGTTTGGTTCGGACATCCGCACTGGTTTTTTTGTAAATCCTTCGCTGATCGCCGGTATCCGCGTGCAAATTGGCAGTGACGTTTATGACGCAAATGTACTTGAACGTCTCAACCGTCTTCGCTCCGAGCTCAATCACTAAATTTTTAAACCTCTAGAAAGCGCGGGGTTCTGATTTTGCAACCCCGCTTTCTCCTTCATCCTTTTAAATAGAATCTGCAATCCAATGAGCAACATCCTTCAAGAAATTGCCTCGACGATCTCCGGCCTCAAAACGGGCACGAGCCGGTCCAATGTGGGCGTTGTACGCCAAATTGGCGATGGCGTGGCGCGCATCGAGGGGCTGAGCAACGTCATGCTCAACGAAATGATCAAGTTCCCAGGCGGCCTCTACGGCATCGCTTTGAACCTTGAAGAAACTGAAGTCGGAGCCATTTTGCTGGGTGACGACAAGGGCGTTGTCGAGGGCATGCAGGTTGAAACAACCGGCAAGCTTCTGTCCGTACCCGTGGGGCGCGAGCTTCTGGGCCGGGTGTTGAACACGCTGGGCGAACCTATTGATGGCAAAGGGCCAGTGGGCGCCAAGGTGGAATATCCCGTGGAGAAAATCGCGCCGGGGATCATTCAGCGTCGTTCCGTGAGCCAGCCCATGAACACGGGCATCATGGCGATTGACGCGATGATTCCAATCGGACGCGGCCAGCGCGAACTCATCATTGGCGATCGCGCCACCGGCAAGACCACCATTGCCGTCGACACGATCATTAACAATGCTCGCATCAACAAGCAAAATGCTGGCAAGGAAGGTTTTCGCCCCATTTACTCCATCTACGTTGGTGTAGGACAGAAGAACGCAAATATCTCCCGAACCGTGGCCGTTCTCGAGGAAGCAGGCGCGCTCGAGTACACGATCGTGGTGTCCGCACCCGCATCGGATACTGCAACGAACCAGTACCTCGCTCCGTTTGTTGGATGTGCGATGGGTGAGTGGTTCATGGACAACGGAATGGACGCGCTTATTGTGTTTGACGACCTTTCCAAGCACGCGGTGGCCTACCGTCAGGTTTCGCTGCTCCTCAAGCGCCCCTCGGGTCGCGAAGCCTATCCTGGAGACGTTTTCTATCTACACTCCCGCCTTCTGGAGCGCAGCGCGCGTTTGAGCGAGAAGAGTGGTGACGGCTCGCTTACGGCGCTGCCTATTATCGAAACCCAGGCTGGTGACGTTTCTGCCTACATTCCGACAAACGTGATTTCTATCACAGACGGACAGATTTATCTCGAAACGGATTTGTTCTATCAGGGCGTGCGTCCGGCGGTTTCCGTTGGTCTTTCCGTGAGTCGCGTGGGTTCGGCCGCTCAAATCAAGGCGATGAAGCAGGTCGCTGGTAAGATCAAAGGCGACCTTGCACAGTTTCGTGAACTTGCAGCGTTTGCGCAGTTCGGATCCGACCTCGACGCGAAAACAAAGGCCCTGCTGGACCGCGGGGGCCGCATCGTAGAACTCTTCAAGCAGACCCAGTACAAGCCTCTCCCCGTGGAGCTTCAGGCGGCGGTTTTGTGGGGGATGCAGAACGGCCACTTCGATGATATTCCGGTGGCTTCCGTGAAGGACTTCCAGACGAAATTGCAGGACTTTTTTGTCACCCGCAAGGATGCCGTTACCGCAAAAATTCGCGAAAAGGGAGCGATTGATGATGCGATCACGGCTGACTTGAAAGCGGCCTTCACAGAGTTCAAGACCTCTTACAAAGCCTAAAGGCAATGGCCGCCAATACTCGCGACATACGCCGACGAATCAAGTCGGTGAAGAATACGGCGCAGATCACGAAAGCCATGCAGATGGTGGCTGCGTCCAAGATGCGTAAAGCGCAGATGGCGGCTCTCGCCAGCCGTCCCTATGCGCAGGAGTTGTCACGTCTTTTGCTGCCATTCGCCTCGATGGAATTCGATCATGAGAGCGGCGGGCAGCCTCTCCTGCAGAACCGCAAGGGCGGGCGTGACCTTGTTCTGTTGGTTTCAACCGACAAGGGATTGTGCGGCGCATTGAACACCAATCTTTTGAGGGAAGTCTCTCATTTCGACCCTGAAACCACGGATTTTGTCTGTGTGGGAAAGAAGGGCCTCCAGTTTCTTGCCCGTGCGAAACGCACCGTTCTGGCGGAGTTTCACCTCAAGGACAACTTTTCGTTTTTTGATGCACAGGCAGTCGCAAAATTCTGCTTGGATCGTTTTCTGGAGGGGCACGTGAATCGTGTGACGGTGCTCTATTCGCACTACGTGAATACACTCACGCAGAATCCGTCGCAGCGGGTTGTTGTGCCGGTCCAGTCCTTCGACGTGGGTCACGCTGAGCTCGGCCGCGACGATGCTCCTTCGGATACGGCGGTGAAAGCTGAAGTGCCCGAGTACATTCTGGAGCCCAATCAGATGGATTTTCTGAATTCGCTGCTTCCACACTTCGTATTCTACAAGATTTTCCACATCATTTTGGAGAGTCGGGCTTCGGAACACTCGGCTCGGATGGTCGCGATGAAAAACGCGACCGACAATGCGAAGCAGATCATCAAGGATCTGACGCTCGAGTATAACAAGATTCGCCAGGCCAGTATCACCACAGAGATCCTCGAAATTGCCACAGCGCAGATGATTCTCTCCTAAAGTTTAACGCAGCACACATCTTTTTTCCCATGTCTGAAACCACTGCCGCCCAAGAAAATATCGGAGCGATCGTCCAGGTGATCGGGCCCGTTGTCGACGTCGACTTCAGCGCCTCCGGCAAGATGCCAAACCTTCTCGAAGCGCTTGAAATCAAATACGAAGTGAATGGTCATGCGAGCCGTTTGATTCTCGAAGTGCAGCAGCACTTGGGCGGATCCTGGGTTCGGACCATTGCGATGAGTTCCACGGAAGGCCTCAAACGCGGAATGCCCGTCCATGCCACTGGTGCCTCCATCACGGTGCCCGTTGGACCAGGCGTTCTGGGTCGTATTTTTAACGTGACTGGTGATCCGACGGACGAGCGCGGTCCAGTGCCTCACACCAAGCGCTACTCGATTCATCGTCCCGCTCCTCCGTTGGTGGATCAGGACACGCGGGCCAACGTGCTTGAGACTGGCATTAAAGTCATTGATTTGATCTGTCCCTTTACCAAGGGTGGTAAAGTTGGCGCCTTCGGTGGTGCCGGCGTGGGCAAGACGGTTGTGATCATGGAACTGATCAACAACATCGCCAAAGGCCACGGCGGTTATTCGGTGTTTGCCGGCGTGGGTGAGCGTACCCGTGAGGGGAACGATCTTTACCATGAAATGGCGGATTCAAAGGTGATCCGTTTGGACAAGATTGAAGAGTCCAAGGTGGCGCTGGTCTACGGCCAGATGAACGAACCTCCCGGTGCGCGTATGCGTGTGGCCCTCTCGGCACTCTCGATGGCGGAGTACTTCCGTGATGAACAGAACCAGGACGTTTTGCTCTTCGTGGATAACATTTTCCGCTTTTCGCAGGCAGGTTCTGAAGTGTCTGCACTTCTTGGACGCACGCCTTCTGCAGTGGGTTACCAGCCGACATTGGCCGCGGAAATGGGACAGTTGCAGGAGCGCATCACCTCGACACGCAATGGTTCGGTGACCTCCTTCCAGGCGGTTTACGTGCCTGCTGACGATTTGACGGATCCGGCTCCTGCCAACACGTTTGCGCATTTGGATTCGACGATCGTGCTGGAACGCTCGATCGCCGAGCTCGGGATTTATCCCGCCGTTGATCCGCTCGCCTCGACGTCCAAGGCCTTGGCCCCAGACATCGTCGGTGAAGAGCACTACGCTGTGGCGCGCGGTGTTCAGCGCGTTTTGCAGCGGTACAAGGATCTCCAGGACATCATTGCGATTCTCGGGATGGATGAACTTTCGCCCGAAGACAAACTCACGGTGTTCCGTGCGCGCAAGATCCAGCGTTTCCTCTCGCAGCCGTTCCATGTCGCGGAAGTGTTCACGGGAACTCCGGGGCAGTACGTTCCGATTTCCGAAACCATTCGTGGCTTCCGTGAAATTCTGGATGGAAAACATGATGATGTGGCGGAAGGAAACTTCTACATGAAGGGTGGCATCGATATGGTGCGTGCCTAAACAACAGCCGGCATGGTGTTCCATCACCCGGAGTGGTGGAAAATCTGCGGCGAAAAACCGGACTGATGGCAGCTACTCTCAAACTCGAAATCTTCACACCCGAGGCCGTGGCCTATCGTGATGATGTGGAGATGGTTTTACTCCCTGCTGAACTTGGGGAAATGGGCGTGTATCCCATGCACGTCCCGCTGATGACCCGGATCAACCCTGGGGAGCTTGCCGTCACCAAGAATGGCGAGGTAGTGTACCTCGCGATTGGGGAGGGATTTGCTGAGATTACGCAAACAAACGTGCGCGTGTTGGTGGATATGGCAATCGAAGAGCGGTTCATCGACGAGAAAGCCGTTGAAGAAGCCATCGAAAGAGCTCAGAAAGACATCCGCGAGGCGCTCCAGGGAAGTCAAGAAGTGGCAGCGACACAGGTGGCGCTTATGAAGTCCATGGCGCAGCTCAAAGTCCGCCGTCGCCGTTACACGCCCAGCGCAAAATAGGCAGGGCGGTTCTTCTTGAACAACTTTTGAAAATGGCGGGCTCCAGCGAGCCCGCCTTTTTTTTTGTGGGCTGTGTTTGGATCCGTGAGTTGGTTGTGAATAGAGTAGGGAGACGAGGATGGTTTGCGGCCACAACCACTCCATGTCCTCATCTCCCCCTCATCGAACCGGACGGGCGGATTTCCCGCATCCGGCTCTCGGAGGCTGTTCTCCGGTTTGCTTCATTTGTATCGCCGTGTGGCGTTCG
>CANJPY010000043.1 GCA_947476255.1 Chthoniobacteraceae bacterium
GATCCGCCGCTGAGACAAGCCCTTCTGGTGGAGGTTGAGGATTTGAGTCTGTTGAGGCACGGAGAGGAGGTTGGCCATCCCCGAAAATGCCCTAACCGAGCATCAATCAGGAAACAGCCGCGCCCTCAAGGTGGTGCACTTTGAACCTACCCGATTTCGAACATTGGTGGTGCACTTTGAGTGTTCACTGACAAGTAGCACTCGCATCCAAAGCAAAGGGTTTTATGAGCGCAGGGTGCGCCACACCAAATGCTTTGGGGTGTCCTCCCGCTTACGCATTCGCTGCCGCCGCTTCAAATGCCGCGACTGTAAAGTCTCCTTCACCCAACCTCTTCCAGGCATCCTTGCTGGCAAGCATTCCACGCAGCCTTTCAGAGAAAACATCTACACCCTTCACCACGAAGGCATCTCAGGCTCAGTGATGGGCCGACTCGAAAAGCTCGGATGCGCCACCGTGTCTCGCATCTATTCGGAGTTTACGGAAAGAAAAGCCAGTGAACGACTCTCTTTGGAGTGTCCGTTGATGCTCGGTATCGATGAGCACACCCTCCATAAAAATACGAAGTTTGCCACCACCTTCTGTGACCTGGCCAACAACCGCATCTTCGACATCGTCGAGGGTAAATCCGCCGCTGATTTGGAGGGCTTTCTTTCCAAACTCAAGGGCAGGGAGAAGGTTAAAATGGTCTGCATCGATCTGTGTTCGGCCTTTCGTAGTCTGGTGCGACGCTATTTTCCAAATGCCATTTTAGTGGCCGACCGCTTTCATGTGGTGCGCGTGGTATTGCACCATTTTATCCAGCTTGCCCGAGAACTGGCTCCGGAGGCTTTCGTGCGCAGAGGGTTCGCAGGCCTGCTGCGCAAAGCGCCCAAGAAGCTTTCGGCATCTGAAGCCGAGCGCCTTGAAACCCTGTTTCAAAACCACCCGGTGCTCAGGCTTGTGCACCAGGAAATGCACGCGTTTCGTAATCTTCTTAATATAAAACACCAAACGGTCGCACGGGTCAAACTACTCATCCCCAGACTTCTATCTTACATCAAGAAATACAAATCCGAGAAGTTTGCCCCCATGCAAACGCTGGCAAAGACCCTTCACAGTTGGCGGGGCGAGATTGCGGCCATGTGGCGGTTCACGAAAAACAATGGCATTACCGAAGGCTTCCATCGGAAAATGAAGCTTATTCAAAGGCGCGCCTACGGCTTCAGAAATTTTCAAAACTACCGCCTGCGAGTGATCGCTGCGTGCGGTTAACCAATCCGTTCCCCCCCCTGAATCAACAACCTACCTCAACCTTCAACTTACAACACACCCCTCCCCAAACTTTGGTGTAGACCCACTTTCTCTGCTAACTTCGTTAAATACGTACTTTCTGGGGTGTAGGCTGATGTCAAAAGGCGCGTTCTCAGCGGCCCAAGACAACCTCGCAAAACCACGCGAAGACGTGATGTAAGTCCGAGAAGATCCACCTAGAAACTGGGGGACTTTTTCCCACTTTCCTTTCCCACTTGGCGATTTTGAATGGAAAAACACATCGCAAATAACTCAACCAAAAAGAGTTGGAGCGGGTGAAGGGAATCGAACCCTCGTATGCAGCTTGGGAAGCTGCCGTTCTACCATTGAACTACACCCGCATCATCGTCACTTAATCGATAGCGCCACTCCTTCGTCACTGCGGTTAGTACCAATTAGTACCAAGACAAAATTCCAGGCGCTGCCGTCCCACTCTTCGTATCAGAACACTGGTCTTTGCCAAGCGAAAATACACCAACCCCACTCGTAATTGGCTGCCAGAGGTCGTCTTTAACATCTCCTGCTTTGGATAAATAATATTTCAGAGTGCTGCCGCTGTATCGAAAGCCAGCGCTTGATTCAATGTTCATGCAGATCCCGTAAGTGTAGCCCCATGGGTCAAACAGGCCGCCATCGTGTACGCCCCCACACCAAGAACCATTACTAGCTTTTGCCATTTTGGCCTCATAATATACCACTCCTCTGGGGTTTATTTTATCATCAGAAGCAGTCAGGGCCTTTATGACTTCGCTGTTGCCGGCGGAATCCTGCACGGCTTCATAGATAGCACTGCCCGATGCTGACAGGCTCACAGGGTACCGCGAGTAATCGGTGTAGAAGGCGCGGATAGCCGTCGCCACTCCGGTGCAATCGTTGCGCGCCTGCGCAGAGCGTGCCTGATTCCGGATGGCCCCAGCTCCGCTGACTGCCAGACTCATGAGAATGCCAAGGATGGTGATCACGACAAGGAGTTCGACAAGCGTAAATGCTTTTTGGTGTTTGTGCGGCGTGTTTTTTTTCATGGGGGTTCGCTCCTAATAGTAATTCTCTTGCCTGCCCAAAACAACGCATTTGCCTTTGGGGACGCGGCATTTTCTCTCTCCATAAAAGCCACCAAGCGAGAGCGCGGGTTTCGTGAGAGGGCTAAGAGTGCAGGGCACTCCGCTAAGCGCGCAGGGCACTCCGCTAAGCGCGCAGGGCACTCAGGACCTCCACTGCTGATTCGGACTTGTTTAGGATATACAGGTGCACGCCAGGCGCCCCTTTTTCCAACAACTCGCGAATTTGCCGATGCGCCCACGATACACCCACCCGACGCTGTGCTTCCTCATTGTCGCCACACGCCTCAAGTTCTTGAGTGAGAGCGTCTGGAATGCGTGCTTTGCAGAAGCCGCAGAAATTCCGGGCCTGTTTCAGAGATAAAACAGGCAGCACTCCCGGCAGGATGGGCACGCCGACACCCGCACTCCGAGCGGCTTCGACAAACCGGAAATAATCTGCGTTATCGAGAAACAGTTGCGTGGTGACAAAGTCAGCTCCAGCCGCCACTTTTTGGGAAAGATAACGAATATCCGACGGGGTGTCAGTGGCTTCAGGATGATTTTCAGGAAATCCGGCGACGCCGATCGCAAACCTTCCCCGGTGTTCCTGCTGGATTAATTGAACGAGCTCGATCGCATGGGAGAAGCCGAGTGGGTGTGGGGTAAAACTTGTCTGTCCCTTTGGGGGGTCGCCTCGCAAGGCGAGAATTCCTGAGAAACCTGCCGCATCATACTGTTGAATGATGGAGAGGAGTTCTTCCCGTGAGTGTCCGACGCAGGTGAGGTGTCCAACGAGAGGAAAGCCCATTTCGATGAGCTTGGATCCGTAGGCAACCGTGGTGTCTCTGGAGGTGCCGCCCGCTCCGTACGTGATGGAGGCAAAATCGATCCCCAGAGGCTGTAGAGTCCTTGCCGTATGCAGCATGATTTCCGCGGCACGCTCATCTTTTGGCGGAAAAAATTCCACAGAGACGGTGGGGCGTTCCGGGTTGCGTATGGCGTTAACGAGGCGGTCGCTGGACATGGGCATTGGAATGGTTCGGCAGGAGACAATTTTCCGAGGCCTCCTAGGGGAGTGCACTCGGAAACATTAGGTGCTCTTTTGTAACTCTAGCAGCTCATTTTCGCGGACTACGAATCATTATTGCGCGCATTGGCAGCCATTGGCTTGGTGGAGAGCCCGGTCAGCGCCCGGTTCAAGGTGGTCCTTGTGGGCGATGAGGCGTTTTTTTGCTTATTTGCCTGATGTTTTTGCGCCAGCGGCCAGTTCTTTGCACGTGGCATTGAACCATTTGAGGGACTCGGCGATCTCAGGCATCGAGTTTTCCCAGTTGTGCTCGTACTCCACGCAGATTTCGCCTTTGAAATTCTGGCGTTTGAGTTCTGTCAACAAGCCCTTCGTATTGCCGACGCCGCTTCCCCAGGGCACGTCGTGGGCGTTTTTGGCTTTCTCATTCAAATCTTTAAAGTGCAGCGTGATCACGCGGCCCTCGAGTTTTTTAAGGCTTTCCACGGGATCAAGCCCCGAGCGCACCCAGTGTCCGACATCCGCGCAGGCCCCAAGCAAGGGACTGCGGCCGTTGACGGCTGCGAGGACAGTCTCCGGATTCCAAAAAAAGCTTGGCTGCGGATGATTGTGAATGGCCACTTTGATGTTGAATTCCTGCGCGAACTTTTCCACGACGTCCATGACCGGGCCTAGTTCGTCCATTTTGCCGTGCGTTTCGGGCTCTGCCACCAGCACAGTGATCCCAAACCGCTTTGCGCCTTCGAAGATTTTGCGGGTTGCAGCCTCGTCGGTGCTTGGTTTCACGACCCCCATATTTACGAAGACGGGCTCTATCCCTTTTTCCTTCAAGCGCGCGGTCACTTTCGCCGCATCCTCCTCGGAGATGTTGACCGTGGGGCTCTTGAGAATCTGGGCGTCAGGGCCGGGGAGATTCATGCTTCCTGAGATACTCATGTTTTTGAGTCCCAGCGCCGCCGTTTTATCGATCGCGTCGAAGATCGAAAACTTTTGAAAAGTGTAGGAATGTACGGCGAGTTTCCAGCCGAGTTGTTCGGCGGGAGAGTCGGCACGGGCTAAAGATGAGGAGTAGGGCAAGAGCGTTAGGCTTGCGAGGAGGAAGGATTTCATAAACGAGGAGGGAGGAGGGAAGATCTGGCGAAGGAAAAAGGGGCGATTTGGAGCGTATCGGAGCTCGTGAACTTGAGGGAAGTTGGAAAGCTTTAAGAAGCCCCTGAATCGTGCGGGAACCACGGAGGAATACTCAAAAAAGCGGCTGAGGCGAGCTTTAGGGGGAAAGACACTGGTTGCGGCTGGGACCGGGTAAAATAAATGTCCAAAATGGGGTTTTTAAGACCTTTGAACTAAAAGATGGAAGACGCTGCCATTTCCTCCCACAACAATCCGGAAATTTACCTTCGGTTGCTGGCCCAGCACGACCGCTGGCTGGCGACGTATGTTTACAGTTTGGTCTCAAGCACGCATGATGCGGAGGACATTCTGCAGGAGGTTAAAATGTTTTTGTGGAGGCAGTTTGACAAATTCGAGGCGGGTTCAAATTTCCGGGCGTGGGCGCGTACGATAGCCACCCACCAGATTTTAAATTATCGACGGGCGGTGAAAAAGCGCATCGGAGCTTCTTTGGATGACGCTTTTGTCGAGGCTGTGGCAATGGAGATTGACCGGCAGGGGGAGGGACTGGAGCGCCGTTCTGACGCCCTGCTTGTGTGCGTGCGGAAACTACCCGAAGCGCATCGAAAGATTGTGCAATGGCGTTATTATGAGGACTGCTCGGTGGCGGAGATCGCGGGGCGGACACAGCGGACGACGGAGGCTGTGTACCGGCTCTTGAGCCGGATTCGCGCCGTTCTTAGCGATTGTGTGGTCCGGCAAACTGCGGAGCAGGGGGGACGATGAAAAAGATAGATAAACGCAACGAGGAAAGAATTCAACGTGCCTTGGAGGGTCTGCTTCCGACACAAGAGCGGCAGGACTTTGAGACGGATGTTATCCGCGATGGCGCTTTAAGATCGCGCTATGTGGAGGAGTTGTGGTTGCACAACTCATTGCGGACTGCTGGCGTGGAGTGGGCGGAACTGGAATCCAATCCAGCGCCGAAGACGGTGCGGCGCTTCTTTGCGGTTTCGAGCCGTGCGGCACTGCTTGCTGTTGCATGCATGGCATTTGCGGTTGGGGTGTTTTTAATTTTGCAGCAACGCGCGGTGCCAAAGGCGGTTGCCACCTTGGTGCGCGCTGAGAATTGCAAATGGGCGGGTTCAGACCTTCCCACTCTCGAATACTCGAAACTGTCGCCAGGGACGCTCGCTCTTTTGGAGGGGATGGCGACCCTGGTTTTTGAAAGCGGGGCGGTGGTGACGCTGGAGGCTCCTACGAGATTGCAAATTCGAGACGCCATGCATTGCCGTTTGTTGGAGGGGGCTGTGACTGCGGAGGTTCCGGAGTCCGCCCACGGATTTACGATTGAGGCGCCCGATTTAAAGGTGATCGATCTCGGGACGAAATTTGGGCTGACTGCGAGCGCTGTGGGAAACTCGCAAGTGCGTGTTTTTGAAGGGGAGGTGGATGTGGAGGGGTTGCCGGATGGGAGAATGAAACGACTGACAAAAGGCAAGGGCCTGCATGTCAGTTCAGGCACGACACCTGCGGGGCAGGAACCTGTGCAAGGGCAGCAAGTGCAGGAGGCGGATGGATGGGTGTCGATACCGACTTCTTTTGGGGCGGGAAAAGACGGCTACTCCAGGCGTGGTAACGACGGGAAAGATTTTGGACTGCAACCGCTTATAATTGTGAAGCATTCCAATCTTAAAGAGTCGGCCACGAATGAGCGGCGCGCCGTTGTTTCGTTTGACATATCGCAAATTTCTCTGCCCGAGGTCTTGGAGGCTGAACTTTCCCTGGCTCCAGTGCCGAGCGGGTTCGGTTTTTCAGCGCTTGTTCCCGATTCCCGGTTCGGGGTTTATGGAATTACCGATGAGTCTCTGGATTTTTGGAATGAACGGGATTTGAACTGGAGCACGCTTCCAGCCTGTAATGAAGAGGGACCGTTAGGGGGGCAAACCAGTCGGCTCGCGGAATTTGTGATCCCGCGCGGCGGTGCCGGTCCCTTGATCACGGTTCGGGGTGGGGCGCTCGCGGACTTTCTCCGGCAAGATACCAATGGCATTGTGAGTTTTTTGATCGTGCGCGAGACCGGTGAAACGGATTCGAACGGGCTTGCGCATGGGTTCGCCTCCAAGGAACATCCAAGCGCAAGGCCGCCCACCCTCAGGCTTCGTCTCCCTCAGCGTCCATGAAGAAGTTGTTTTCACCCCTTTTGATGTGTTGTGCTTCCGTTGCTTTGGCTGCGGAGCCTGACGCGCAGCGTGCTGCGGAGAAGTTCTTTGAGACGGAGGTCCGCCCGATCTTGGCGAACCGGTGCTACGAGTGTCATGGGGAGAAGAAGCAGAAGGGGGGGCTGCGAGTGGATGACATTAGTTATTTGAAGGCAGGTGGAGACACTGGACCTGCCCTTGTGGCTGGCAAGCCGGAGGAGTCTCCGCTGCTTGAAGCGGTCCGCTACAAAAAGCCGGATTTTCAAATGCCGCCCAAGGAAAGGCTTCCGGAGGCTGAGGTGGCCATTTTGGAAAAATGGATCGCGCTGGGGGCCCCGTGGCCTCAAACAGCCGCTCAAACGGTGGTGCTGACCGAAGGGGGCTTCACACAGGAACAAAGGAATTTTTGGTGTTTCCAGCCTCTGTTAAAGTCGGAACCTCCCAAGGTTGAGTTGCCATGGGTGCGGACCGAAATCGACCGGTTTATCGCGCAGAAACACGCCGAGGTCGGGCTCACACCGGCGCGAGAAGCCGAGGCCGCAGAGCTTGTGCGGCGTGCCACGATGGGCCTGCACGGCCTGCCCCCGACACGCGCCCAGATTGCAGCCCTTGAGGCCGACAAAACGCCAGAGGCCTACGGGCGTTTGATTGACGAACTGCTGGCAAGCCCGCATTACGGAGAACGCTGGGCACAGCACTGGCTGGATTTGGTGCGCTACGCCGAGAGTGACGGATATAATGCCGATGAATTCCGACCCTCAGTGTGGCCTTACCGGGACTGGGTGATCAAGAGCCTCAATTCGGACAAACCGTACGACCAGTTTGTGCGCGAACAGATTGCTGGCGACGAGATCGCGCCGGAGAACCCGGACATACTCATCGCGACATCCTATCTGCGCAACCCGGTGTACGAGTGGAATCAAGCGGACGTGCGCAGTCAGTGGGATTTGATTCTGACGGACATCACGGACACTACGGGGGAGCTGTTTTTGGGACTGAGTTTTGGGTGTGCGCGTTGCCACAACCACAAATTTGATCCTATTTTGCAGAAGGACTATTTTCGGCTGCGGGCGTTTTTTGCACCGGTGCAGTGGCGCGATGACCTGAAGTTGGCGACTTCTGCGGAGCGGACTGCTTATGAAAAACAGCAGGCCGAGTGGGAAGCGGCGACGGTTGGAATACGCGCGGAGATGGACGCGATGGTGAAAGGACTCAAGGAGAAGAGAGTGGAGGGGGCGCTTCGGCGCTTCAACGATGAGCTTCAAACGATGGTCCGCAAAGAACCGCAGGAGCGAGAGCCACTGGAGCGGCAGCTTGTGAATTTGTGCGAGCGGCAGCTTACGCGTGCGAGCAAGGGGCTGGAGGCGCTCAAGAGTTTGAAGAGCGACGAGGAAAAAGTCAGGTACACCGCGTTGACGGAGGAACTCAAAAAGTTCGATGCGTTGAAGCCAAAGCCTTTGCTGGAGGCCTTTGTGGCAACGGATGTGGGGCCGCAGGCGCCTGCAACAACGTTCAAGACGCGCAAGGGCGAGCAGGAGGTTGCGCCAGGATTTTTAACGATTCTGGAGCCCGGCGATGCTGCGATTCAAGCGGTGGGAGCGTCCACGGGGCGGCGCACGGCACTTGCGAATTGGATCACGCGGCCTGACAACCAGTTGTCGACGCGGGTGATTGTGAACCGAGTTTGGCAGTATCATTTCGGGCGCGGTCTGGTGGCCTCGAGCAGTGATTTTGGAAAGCTCGGCGAAAAACCCTCTCACCCTGAGTTGCTGGACTGGCTGGCGAGGCGGTTTGTGGCGGAGGGGTGGAGTCTAAAGAAACTGCACAAGGAGATCATGCTTTCGGCCGTTTACCGTCAGACGGCGCGACGAGAGCCGCCGCCACTGGCTTTGGAGCTGGATCCTACAAACAAACTGCTGTGGCGCTTCAACCCGAGGAGGCTTGATGCGGAGCAGGTACGCGATGCGATGTTGTCCGCGAGCGGGGAGTTGGACATGAAGGAAGGAGGCGTTTCGGAGGATGCAAATGCGACGCGGCGCTCGATCTACACGATCAAAAAGCGCAATAATCAGAATGAACTTTTGCGCAGTTTGGATGCGCCTTCCGGGTTTACGAGCACCGCGGAGAGGCAAAGCACGACCACTCCCACGCAGGCTTTGTTGCTTTTGAATGGGGAATGGTCGTTGAACCGTGCGAGGAAGGTCGCGGGCCGGGTGCAAAGCGTGGATGATGCTTTTGAGGCTGTCCTTGGGCGTGCCCCGAGCGCGAAAGAGCGGGAGACGGCGGAGGCGTTTGTGGCGAAGCGACTGGGGGGGCGCGAGAGCGTGGCGGCGTTTCGAGTTGGGGCGGGGTCTGCAAAGACCGAGGCTGCGGGCGAGCGCAAGCAGGCGGCGGCGAGCGACGCGGAGGAGGACTCTCCGAGTCGTTTTCATGAAAATACGGTGCGGGAGCGGCTAGTGGATCAGACCAGAGTCTGGGAGGGGGATGAGTTTACGCTGGAGGCTGTGGTCCGGTTGGATTCTGTCGATACGGCGGCGGCGGTGCGCACCGTTGCTTCGCGTTGGGGGGGCGGGAAGGACAGCGTGGAGGCTTTTGGGTGGAGCCTTGGAGTGACAGGAGAAAAGTCGCGCTTCAAGCCGCGCAATCTGATTGTCCAGTTGGTGGGTGAGGATGAAAATTCGAATATCGGGTACGAAGTTGTCGCCTCCAACCTGAGGGTTCCGCTCGGGCATAGGCTGCACCTTGCTGCGGCGGTTTCGTGCGCCGATCGTACGGTGACGTTTTATCTGCGTGACTTGGACAAACCCGGCGATCCTGCGCAGCGAGCCGTTGTCGGGCATGCGATCCGGGGAAAGCTGGGCTTTGGCGCTTCATCCTTTGTGGTGGGCGGATTGAATAAACGAGTCGCGGTGCATCAATGGGATGGGAGCATCGAGGCGTTGCGCCTTGTCGGTGTAGCTTTGCCGGAGAATGCTTTGAGTGCGGAGCCCGCGAAATGGCCTGCAGCGCTGGCGCGCTGGAATGCGGTTGAGGGGCCTGGCGCATTCTGGCAGGTGTTCGGGGACGGAAAAATGGTGGAGGCTGGGGCTCCGATGCGGCAGGCGATGAATGATCTTTGTCAGGTGCTTCTCAACAGCAACGAATTCCTTTACCTCCATTAAGACGTATGTCCTGTGATCGCATTGAACCACCCGCGTCCCGGCGCGAATTTTTGCAACGAGCAGGCTGCGGTTTTGGCGCTGTAGCGCTGGCCGCGCTGGGAAAGCAACCGGTTCTCGGGGCGGAGAGTGCGCTGAATCCAGTTGCGGCGAAGATTCCGCACCATAAGGCGCGTGCGAAGAACGTGATTTTTCTGTTCATGGAAGGCGGCCCCAGCCATCTGGACACGTTTGATTACAAGCCCTTGTTGAACACGCTGGCGGGACAGCGTTTGCCCGCGAGTTTCAAGCTGCCGCTGACGGCGATGGGCGAGGCCAATGCGCCGCTTTTGGAGTGTAAGCGCGAGTGGAAACAACGCGGGCAAAGCGGCTTGTGGGTATCCAACTGGTTTGAAAACGTGGCGCGTCATGCGGATGAACTCACCGTGATTCGTTCCTGCACCTCCAGCGGCATTAATCACGCCGGTGGGGTGTGTTCGATGAATACGGGGTCCGTTTTCGGAGGGCGCCCTTCGCTCGGGGCATGGGTGAGTTATGGGTTGGGGACCGAGAATGAAAACCTCCCGGGGTTTGTGGTGCTCAAGGACAGCGAGGGCACGGTTGTGAACGGTGTCCGCAACTGGGGAACAGGTTTCATGCCAGCTGTTTATCAGGGTGTTGAATTTAACGCCGAAGGGGTGCCGATCAAATATTTGGACAACCCAAAAGGAGTTTCTCCGGAGCGGCAGCGGGATAAGCTGGATCTGTTGTTGGCTTTGAATCGGCAGTATGGCGAGACGCGCACGGACAATACCGAGCTTGATGCGCGGATCCGGGGATATGAGCTTGCGTATCGGATGCAGGCGGAAGCACCTCAGGCGGTTGATCTAAGCCGGGAGACGGAGGCGACAAAAAAACTCTACGGCATGGATCAGGAGGAGACAGCGGTTTTCGGGAGGAACTGTCTGCTGGCGCGCCGCCTGGTTGAAAACGGGGTGCGGTTTGTGCAGTTGTACAGCGGGGCTGGGAGCAAATGGGATTCCCACAAGGGGATCGAGAAGGCTCATTCGAAGCTTTGCCGGTCGGTGGACCAGCCCATCGCGGGGCTTTTGAGCGATCTCAAGGCTCGGGGGATGCTTGAGGAAACGCTCGTGATTTGGGGGGGCGAATTCGGGCGTACACCCATGAGTGAGGCGGGCGATGGTCGCGATCACAATCCAACGGGATTTACCATGTGGATGGCTGGAGGCGGCCTGCAAGGGGGACGCACCATTGGTGCGACCGACGACCTAGGGCTTTATGCGGTGGAAGACCGCCTGCACGTCCACGATTTACACGCCACCATCCTGCATATTCTGGGGATAAACCATACGAAGTTGATTTATCCCCACAAAGGCCGCCCCGAACGGATTGACCAGAACGAGGGGCATGTCTATGCGGGTATTTAGCGGTTGCAGGGCGTCTTCTCCCAGCCGACGTCGCTACAGTTTCCAACCTGCGCGATACTCGCGCTGGAGGAATTTGTTGGCAGCATCGTCATCGGTCTTTCCGGTGAGGTGATCCCACTTGATCTTTTTACCGGTACGATACGCGACTCCACCGAGGTGATTGGCCACGGTGAGCAACCCGGAGTAACTAAAGTCACACGGCGCCTTCTTTCCAGCGCGTGCGCATTCGATGAACTGCTGTTGATGGCTGGGGCCATCTTCGATGGTTTTCGGAGGGCGTTTGAACTCTTGAACCTTGTCATCCAGCAGGAGCAGGTGGCCGCTGTAATTTGCCAGAACCATGCCGCGCTCGCCGATGAAAAGTGAACCGTCCCGCCACTGCGGGATCTTTCCGTCGGTCCAGATTTTTGGTTTTTCCGTGCCCTGATACCAAAAGTGGGTGACGGGAGCAAGGTCACCACGCTGTCCGTAAGTCCATATAGCGCGCATGTTTGCAGGGGCCATTTCCGGATGAGGCGCGGGACCGTGGCCCTCCACGGTGAGGGGATGATCGAGGTTCAGGGCCCAGAAGGGCAGATCATTGGAGTGACTGCCCAGATCGCTCATGGTGCCGTTGGCGAAATTCCAGTAACGATACCAGCGCGGGCCAGGGAAATAGATGTCATGATAGGGGCGCATTTCGGCAGGGCCGATCCACAGATCCCAGTCGAGTTCTGGAGGTACGGGCATCGCTGCTGTTGGCATTTTATCGATAAAATCGAGCAAGCCAGCCTTCACAAAAAGGTCGCCGTTGGCCTCCGCCTCCGCGCGGGATTGCATTCCCCACGAACGAGAAACCCAAGTGTGGACCTCTTTGATCTGGCCGATGACACCGCTTTGAATGAGTTCCACGGTGCGGTGATAGGACGGTGAGGAATGCATTTGGGTGCCCATTTGGGTGGTGACGTTTGCCTTCTTGGCTTCGTCCATGACCATGCGGCACTCGAGCACGTCCCGTGTGAGCGGTTTCTCACAGTAGATGTGCTTCTTGGCGCGAAGCACTGGGAGGATCGCAAAGGCATGGGTGTGCTCTGTGGTCGCAATGAACACAGCATCGATGTCATCCATCTTCGTATGCAGTTCGCGAAAGTCTTTGTAGGTGCGCGCACCTGGAAACTGTGCCGCGGCCGCTTCAAGATTCCGCGAGTTTACATCGCACAGCGCAACCATCTGTGTGAGTTCAGACATTTTCTTCACCTCGCTGAGGTGCGAGCCTCCGCGCCCCCCGGTCGCGATGCAGGCGACGTTCATTTTCGAGTTGGGCGACTTTGCCGAAGTGATCGCGGGAAAGCCGAGGACGGAAGCGCCGCTGGCAAACAGCGACTGCTGAATGAAACGACGGCGCGAGATGGGGGGGATATTCATGGCTGCGGGATGGGCTGCTGGAAATTACGGGGATGAAGTTGAGTCATGCCGACTATAAAACACACAACAAGTTCAACGCTATCACAATCAAGCAAGCACGTTGCACCCAGAAAATTTGCGCGGGTACTAGGCCCCAAAATCGGGAACTGACACCCCGGGTGGTTGCGTCCCTAGAGCACGCCAATCCGGCAACCGGATGGCGTCACGCAAAGACGTGGCATGTTTTGTTGTGAATTTCTGATACAAACAGGAGCATGCGTTCCCTCGCGTTCCGGTTTTTAAGCATTCTCGTTGCCACGGTGTCCGTTCCTGTTGCAGGAAAGGCGTCGGTAGATTTTGCCAAGGATATCAAACCTCTTTTCGAGAAGAAGTGTCTGTCGTGCCATGGGCCTGAGAAACAGAAGAGTGGTTATCGGCTTGATGTGCGCGAGGTGGCCTTAAAGGGTGGAGAAGCGCATGCACCGAATATTGTTGGAGGGAAACCGGAGGAGAGTCCGTTGCTAAGGTTTGTGACCAGCCAAGAGTCCGACGAACGAATGCCGCCCAAAGGAGAAGGACTCACTGCAGGCGAGATTGCTTTGGTGAAGCGCTGGATTGCGGAAGGTGCGGAGTGGCCTGAATCGGCGTCGCTCAAGCTGGCGGCACCCTCGCAATGGTGGTCGCTGCAGCCCGTCAAACGGCCGGTCCCGCCTTCGGTTGGGGTGTCCAATCCTGTGGACGCTTTTGTCCTTGAGCGGTTGCGTCGCGAAGGACTGCGAGCATCGGCGCCTGCGGATGCAAGGACGCTGTGTCGCAGGGTTTATTTTGATCTCATCGGCTTGCCCCCGACACCCGAGGAAATCGAGTCCTTCGTAACCGATAAAGCGCCGGATGCTTACGCGCGCCTCGTGGACCGGCTGCTGGATAGTCCCAGATACGGGGAGCGATGGGCGCGACACTGGCTGGATGTGGTCCATTACGGCGACACACATGGGTATGACAAAGACAAGATGCGCAACAATGCGTTTCCTTACCGTGATTACGTGATTCGGGCGCTTAACCTCGACAAGCCGTACTCCCGTTTTATCAAGGAACAAATAGCGGGCGACATCCTGTATCCCGGGACCTCTGATGGCATTGAAGCTCTGGGTTTTATTGCGGCGGGGCCCTGGGATCTTATCGGCCATGCCGAAGTGCCGGAGACCAAGACCGACGGAAAAATTGCGCGCCACTTGGACCGCGATGACATGGTGTCGAATACGTTGGGAAGCTTTTGTGCGACGACCATCCACTGCGCGCAGTGCCATAATCACAAGTTTGATCCAATCACCCAGGAGGACTATTACAGTCTGCAGGCTGTCTTTGCCGCGTTGGATCGGACCGATAAAAAGTACTTCGACGATCCCGAGCAAACAAAGCAATTCGAGACTGTTGCGAATGCCCTGGCAAAGCTGAAAGGCGAGGAAACTGACCTTGTGAAAGAGACGGAAAAGCAGGCGGGCGAAGCGTTGGTGGAGATTGACAAGCGCCTGAAGGAAGCGAGGAAGAGCAAGAACGACCAGGAGGTGCCTGAGCATGGGTTTCACAGCTCCACCACAGGCGCTCAGGATGCGCTAAAATGGGTGCAGATCGATCTGGGAAAGATGGTGACGGTGAAAGGCGTGATGGTGGTCGGATGTTATGATGATTTTAATTCCATCGGCGCAGGCTTCGGATTTCCATTGCGTTACAAGATAGAGGTTTCGAACGACTCAAAATTTGAGGGCGATGTGCGTGTGGTCGTTGATAAAACGGTGGAAAACCAGCCGAACCCAGGCACAGCCCCGTTGATGTTTCCGGCAGGCTCCCAGGTCGCGCGTTATGTCCGATTCACGGCGACAAAACTGGCTCCTCGGCAGAACGATTTTATTCTGGCGCTTGCGGAGATGGAAGTGCAGGACGCCGACGGAGTGAATGCGGCTCGCGGAGCAGCGGTTTCTTCCTCGGATAGTATTGAATCAGGCCCGCGGTGGTCGAAAAAGAACCTGACGGATGGAATTTATCCCAAAGCGCAGGACCGTAGCGGATTGGTTGCGACTTTGGAGAAGCAGCGGGCGGATCTGGTTCTTGAAAAGAACACGCCGGAAAAACTCCAAAAGCTGGAGGCAACTCGAAAGGCAATGGTGCCTCTGGAGGCTAAAGTTAAAAGTTTTCCGGCTGCCAAAACCGCGTACATCGGAGCGGTCCACACGGGGAGTGGTTCCTTTAAAGGAACGGGGAGCGGGGGGGGGAAACCGCGCCCTATCTTTTTATTGGCACGCGGACAGGTGACGCAACCCGTGCGTGAGGTTGGTCCAGGAGCGCTTGCAGTGCTCAACTTTCGGGCGGCAAGGTTTGAACTGCCCGCGGATGCTTCGGAAGCAGAGAGGCGGGCGGCTCTGGCGGAGTGGATTGCGGATCCAAACAACCCGCTGACGTGGCGGACCATTGTGAACAGGGTTTGGCAGTATCACTTTGGACAGGGGTTGGTGGACACTCCCGGAGATTTTGGGCGCAACGGAGGGGCCCCCTCGCATCCGGAACTACTGGACTGGCTCGCGTCTGAATTTTTGGAGGGAGGCGGATCGCTCAAGGCGCTGCATCGTCGAATTCTGCTGACGGACACCTACCGGCAGTCCTCGGCCGCGAACGAGGAGGGGGCAAGAGTGGATTCGTCCAACCGGTTTTTGTGGCGCCAGAATCGCCGGAAACTGGAGGCGGAGGCCGTGCGTGACGCTGTCCTGTGGGCCTCTGGAAAGCTTGATCTGAGCATGGGCGGCCCCGGTTGGCAGGACTTTGTCGTTCAACAGCCTGCACATTCGCCTCACTACCGCTACGACTTGTCGGATCCGATGGACGTGAAGACGTTCCGCCGCTCGGTTTACCGGTTTATCGTGCGTTCCCAGACCCAGCCTTGGATGACGTCTTTGGATTGCGCGGATCCTTCGATGCGCGTGGATCGGCGGAATGAAAGCCTCACTCCGCTGCAGGCGCTGGCGCTCTTGAACAACGGCTTTCTGCTGGCTCAGGCCCAGGAACTCGCCCGCCGTGTCGAGGCGGAGGTGAAGGAGCCTGCGCAGCGTTTGGAACGTGCGTTTCGGCTTGCACTTTCGCGGTCCCCGTCGGCTCAGGAGGTGCAACTTCTCAACGCATACGCATCCGAAAACGGGATGGCGAACGCCTGTCGTTTAATATTCAACCTCAACGAGTTCTCGTTTGTGGACTAACGCTGTTTTGAAGGAGTTCCTGCCATGAAAAATTCCCCATTCCATTCCGACACTGCTCTGCCCTCGTTAAGCCGGCGTGATTTCCTTTGGCAGAGCGGGGGCGGTCTCGGGGGTGTGGCTTTGGCTTCCATGTTCTCCGGAGAGGGCAAGGCTTCGGCCGCGAGCGATGCGATGCTTCCGTTTCCCAAGGCCAAGAGGGTTGTGCAGTTTTTTATGTCGGGTGCGGCGAGTCACCTCGATTTGTTCGACTTCAAGCCGGAGCTGATTCGGATGGACGGCAAGCCCAGTGATTTTGGAGAACCGGTCGAAGCGTTCCAAAATGGCCTCGGGCCGTGGCTCAAGCCCATGTGGGATTTCAAGGCCTACGGGGCGTCCGGAAAAATGCTATCGGAACCGGTTTCGTCGCTGGGTGCCGTCGTGGATGATATTTCGTTTATCCACAACATGGTGAGCAAGTCCGGGGTGCACTCCGCTGCGACTCTCCTCCAAGCCACGGGTTTCCTGATTCCTGGCTTTCCGGGCGCGGGTTGCTGGATGAGTTACGGACTGGGGTCGCTCAATGACAATCTCCCGACGTTTGTCGTGCTGCCTGATCACCGGGGCTTTGGCTCCAATGGGATCAAGAATTGGGACAGTGCGTTTCTGCCCTCGCAGCACAGTGGCACGATCATTTATCCGGGGACGGACGCACCGATTGCGGATTTGTTTGCGCACAAGGTTGGGAGTTACGTGCGCGGGGACGCGGAGGCCGCGGCCCACCGAACCCTCGGCGCGCTCAACCGGATGCACTCGGCGAGCCGCGAGGGGGACCAGCGTCTGGATTCGAGGATACGCAGTTACGAACTTGCCGCGAAGATGCAAATGGCCGCTCCGGAAGCGCTAGATCTGAAGGCGGAACCCGAACATGCGCTGCGTTTATACGGGCTGGAGCGGGGAGCGCAGACTTGGGACAAAGAAATCAATGCGCAGGAAGAGACGTATCACTTTGCGCAGAAGTGTCTGGCGGCGCGTCGTCTTTTGGAAAGGGGCGTCCGGTTTATTCAGATTTGGAGTGGGAACGACAATGGATTTCCCCGGCGCAACTGGGACTCGCATGAAGATCTCCGGCGTGACCACGGGCCGCTTTCCACAGGGATGGCGCGCGGTTGTGCGGCGTTTATTCAAGACCTCAAGCAGCGTGGCTTGCTTGAGGATACGATTGTTTTGTGGACCACAGAATTTGGACGAATGCCCTCCTCGCAGGGAGGCAAGGGCAGGGACCACAACCCTTTTGTGTTTACCAACTGGTTGTGTGGCGGCGGCATCCGCGGGGGGATGACGCACGGAGAGAGCGACCAGTGGGGCTACAAGCCGCTGGATCGAAAGAATCCAACGCAAGTCTATGACGTCCACGCGACCATCCTCCACCTGCTCGGGTTGGATCATACAAAACTGACGTTCCGGCACAACGGGATTGACCGCCGACTCACGGACGTCCACGGACATGTCATTACGCCTCTGCTGGCGTGAGTGTTGGTTTATGGCGATTGAAAAGTGGGAGCGCTCCGGCGGGCTTTTTGCCCTTGGGCGACCGGCTCATCTTGGAGTGAAGAGGGCCTTTGATTTAAGCGTGTTTTTTGTATCCTCTGAGCGCTTATGAAATCCCTATTTCCCCTCCTTTGTGCGTTGATTGCGACCACGGCTTCGGCCCAAACCACTCCGGTGAAGACAAAAATTGCGTGTGTCGGCGACAGTATTACTCAGGGCGTTGGTGCGCCGGGGGACAAATCCTATCCCGCCCAGTTGGGCCGCTTGCTTGGAGACGGGTTTGAGGTCAAGAACTTCGGCAACAGCGGTTCCACAATGCTGCGCAATGGCGACAAACCTTATGAGAAGCAGCCCCAGTATCAGGCGATGCTTGAAATGAAGGCTGACGTCTACGTGATCAAGTTGGGTACCAATGATACGAAGCCCCATAACTGGGTGAAACGCGAGGCCTTCAAACCGAGCGCAAACGCCTTGGTGGATGCCATGCGCGGCGTCAATCCGGCGGCGAAGATTTTTGTGTGTCTGCCCGTGCCTGCGTTTCCTGAAAATTTTGGAATCACCGACGAGGTCATCCGTATGGGTGTGATTCCTCAGCTCAAGGAGATTGCTGCCGAAAAGAAACTCGGGGTCATCGATCTTTACAGCATTCTGCAGGGGCACGGTGAAATGGTGCCGGATAAGGTGCATCCCAACGCGGCGGGGTACACGCTCATCAGTGAGGCGGTTGCAAAGGCTATTGCGCCCGGGGCCACGGCGAAATAGGGGCGGGTCGATGGAGGCGGAGACGGGCGGGTGCGTGAACGAAAACGCACTGCGCCCGTAAGGCTGGCGGGGAGGCGCAGACGCTGTGGCCTAGAGCGTTGGCTAGGCCGTTGCCTAGACGAGGCGCACCGCGCGGGTTTTATCCAAACGCAACACGTCACCAGCGTTAAACCCGGGAGACGCCTTGGGGTCGGTCACCTTTTCGGAACGCAGTTGTACGCTTCCCTGTTCGACCAAGCGGCGTGCGTCACCCCGGGATTTTGTCATTTGGAAGCCTTCGGAATAGGCGGCAACGACGGCGGATATGATGTCTGTTCCCAAAGAGGCGACGGGCACGCCGGGGAGTTCAGCGCTATCTAGGTCTCGTTTTGAGAAGCGTGTGTTGAAATCGTTGAGTGCGGCGGCCCCTTCCTCTTCCGAGTGGTAGCGGGCGACAAGACGGCGGGCCAGGTCCTTTTTGGCATCCATCGGATGTCCTTGCGGCATTTCCTCTCCGAGCAGGAGCAGGTAGTAGCGGGCCATCAAGGCATCGGAGATGCTCATGAGTTTGCCGAACATTTCCGAGGGAGCTTCGGTGACTCCCACGTAATTATTGAGGCTCTTGGACATTTTGTGCACGCCATCAAGGCCTTCGAGCAGAGGCATTAAAAAGACGACCTGTTCGGGCATGCCCTCCTCTTTCTGCAAGTCGCGTCCGACAAGAATGTTAAAAAGCTGGTCGGTGCCTCCCATTTCGACGTCTGCTTTGACCATGACGGAATCCCACCCCTGGATGATGGGGTACTGGATTTCGTGCAGGCGCACTGAATCACCGCGTTCGATGCGGCTGCGGAAGTCCTCGCGGTGGAGCATTTGCTGGAGGGTGACGCGGCTGTTGAGGCGGATGATTTGTTCGAAGTTCATCATCTCAAACCACTCGCCGTTAAAGACCGTCCTGGTTCGGGCTGGGTCGAGGATCTTGAAGGCTTGTTGCTGAAAGCTTTTGGCGTTCGCCATGATCGTGTCATGCGAAAGCTGGGGGCGGGTCTTGGAGCGTCCCGAGGGGTCGCCGATCATGGCGGTGAAGTCACCGATGATAAGGATGGCTTGATGGCCGAGATCCTGAAACTGGCGGAGTTTCTGTAAACAAACGGTGAACCCCAGGTGGATGTCCGGCGCCGTGGGATCGACCCCGAGTTTGATGTTCAGGGGGCGGCCTAAGCGTAGTTTGGTGAGAAGCTCGGCTTCCGACAATATTTGGGCGGAACCGCGTTTCAAGATGGCTAGTTGTTCTTCCGGAGACTGCATGGGTGGGAGCTTATTTAGGGAAGGATCGGGGCGGACTCAAGGCGGGATATGGAGATTGGTCCGGTCTGCGCTGGGGACTGGGTGGCGGCTAAGGCGACTCGTGTTGGGCGGGAAGGGGGCTGGCAGGGAATAGAACCCCTCCGTGCCAAGGTTCACTTTTCTGCCTGACGACAAACCAAAGAATAATGGCCGCCAACAGGGTGAGGAGTTTCGCGGCCCAGAGAGAATCAGTTTTCGTCGTCATCGGCTGTGGTGGAAAGGAGTTCGTTGAGTCTGGCGCGGAATGTGGAAGGGTCAAACCCGCGTTCAATCTCAGCTCCGCGACAGAGTGAAATGACTCCGGTTTCTTCGCTGACGACGATTACGATCGCATCGGTTTCTTCGGCGAGACCGAGTGCGGCGCGGTGGCGCAGACCCATGTTGCGGTCGAGATCGGTGCGGTCGGTGACTGGGAAAATACAGGCACCCGCGACCAATCTGTCCTGGCGAAGGACGAGGCCGCCGTCATGGAGGGGAGTTTTGGGATGGAAGATGGAAACGACCAGCTCGGGGCTGAGTTTGCTGTCGAGATCCACCCCACTCGCCGCCCATGCGTCCAAGGGGACATCGCGTTCGATGGCAATGAGTGCGCCAAACTCACGGTTGGCGAGTTCGAAGGTGAGCTCACTGAGGATTTCGACGGTTTCACGGTTTTGCTGGGCGTTTGTGAAAAGGCGGTTGTTGCCAAGGGACGCCGCGAGACGGCGCAATTCCGGTTGAAAAATCACAATCAGAGCGAAGAGACTGAGAGCCGCGATGTTCCTCAAAAGCCAGTCGAGTACCGGGAGATGCAGCAGTTCGGAAATCAGAAGGACAAAAATCGCCCCCATGGCCACGCCCGTGAGGATTCGGATACCCCGTGTTTCACGAAGACGAAGCCAAATCTGGTAAAGAGCCAGCCAGATCAGAGAAATCTCGAGGGCATCGCGCCAGTGGGCGTTGAGGAGGTGAAGGATGGAGTTCTCACTCATGCGCATGCCTCCAGAAGCGATTCTGAGACGCGCAGCGCCTCGGCGTTGGCAGCCACATCGTGGACGCGCAGGATCGAGGCCCCGCACAGCCTTGCATAACTCGTGAGGGCCACCGTGGGCCAAAAACGTGCTTCGAGTTCTTGGGAACCGTTCACAACGCCTAAAAAAGATTTCCGGGAAACCCCCAGGAGCACGGGCCGTCCCAGAGTGGTGAGTTCTCTCAGTCCTTTGAGGAGGGTCAGGTTGTGTGCGACGGTTTTGCCAAAGCCAATGCCAGGGTCGAGCGCGATCTGCTGGGGGGAGATTCCCTCCTGTATACAAAGACGGAGAGTGTCGGTGAGATAATCCATGACCTCTCTGAGAACATCGGCATATTGCGGCGATTTTTGCATGGTCGCGGGAGCTCCCTGCATGTGCATGGCAATGGCGCCCGCCCCGGTGCTGCGGATGACTTCGCGCATTCGCGCGTCGCGGAGTCCCCCAATATCGTTCACGATGTTTGCTCCGGCGCGGATGGCTTCCAGAGCGACTTCTGGTTTGTAGGTGTCCACGGAGATGCAAACCGAGGTTTTCTGAGCGAGCGTCCGGATGACAGGGAGGATGCGTTTTTTTTCGTCGTTGGCGGAAACTGGAGAGGCCCCTGGGCGGCTGGACTCTCCGCCGATATCGAGGATATCGGCACCCTCTTTGGCCATTGCCAGCCCGCGTTCGACGGCCGTCTCATGCTGATCCCAACGCCCGCCGTCGGAAAAGGAATCGGGCGTCACGTTGAGCACGCCCATCACGAGGGCGCGCTTGCTGAGATCGAACGTGTGGTTGAGGAGAGTCCAGAGCATTGAGTGGAGAGACGACGATGGGAGAGAAAATAAAAACGTGCCACCGTTGCGGAAGCGAGTGGAGTCGTTTAACTGAGGGAGATGTCCACCGCAACTCCTAGGGGCGATTTCGCTGCAATTTCTTCTTCAGGCCTCGAAAATCCGTACGAAACGGAGCGTCTTTTGAGTGAGTATTTGCTCTTTCACTATGGAACAGCGGAGGAAACTTTGCCTTTTGAGGAAGGGCCTGCGTCGGGCTTGGGGTATCCGATCCGCTGCGTGAGCGAATGTGTGGACGCCTCGGCACTCTCAGCAGGGGCACGGGCGTTGGATCTCGGATGTGCCGTGGGGCGGTCCAGTTTTGAACTCGCGCGGGTGTGCGAGGAGGTGGTGGGCATTGATTATTCCAATTCGTTTATTGCCGCAGCTGATGAGATCCGGTCGCGGGGATCTTTGGCGTACAGCCGAAGGGACGAAGGGGATTTGCACTCCTCTTTAGTGGCGCGGCGTCCCGAAGGTGTGTCACCAGAAAGGGTGTGTTTTGAACAGGGTGACGCCATGCAACTCAGGGAGGGCCTTGGGCAGTTCGATGTGGTTTTACTGGCGAATTTAATCGACCGTCTGAGCGATCCGTCGGCTTGTTTGGACGCCTTGGGAGCGCTGGTGCGCAACGGCGGCCAACTGGTTGTAACGTCGCCCTACACTTGGATGGAGGAGTACACGCCTCGCTCAAACTGGCTGGGAGGAGTCCACCGAGGGGCGGATTCGAAGAAGACGCTGGAAGGGTTACGGGGCGCGCTGGAGAGACACTTTGAGCTGATTCGGACCAAAGACCTTCCGTTTTTGATTCGTGAACACGCTCGGAAATATCAATGGAGTATGGCGCAGGCTTCCATCTGGCGCCGTCGATAGCTTCCGAGTCTTCCCTCAGAGCAGGGTATCAGGGAGAACCCGTCCGTTTTAAGGGAGTGCAAAGCGGTTGATTTCGGGGGACTAAGAATTTTGACGGATTGAGTTACTTGGCCTCATCGTCTTTTTGTGCCTTGAAGAGAGGCCCGGGTTTGGTTCCCTCTGAGCCGACAACGGGTTTGTAAGCTGGCTCTGAAAACGATTCGGCGACGACCTTGCCGTCTTTGCTAATCACCTGGGCTCCGTAACCCACAATCTTCGTGCCGCCTGCCTCCACGGGCTTTGCGCCAGGTGCGGCCGCCCCTCCCTTGGGCGCGCCTCCTTTGGCGCCGGCGCCGGCGCCGGCCGCGGGCGTAACGGCGAAAAAGATTTGCCTCTGGGTATAGGAGGCTTTTACCGGTTCGGAAGTGATGACGTTGGTCCCACCCGGTTTCAGTTCTATATTGGTTTCGCCGCCATCGAGGATAGCGGGCTTCATTGTTTTCATATCCCTGCTAATGAACCAATAACGCACGACAATCCCACCCTCTGGCTTGTTGCTCGAATTACGTACCGTGATCTTGAGGTACTTTTCTTGGACCATCGGTTTGGGTGCTGCACCAGCTCCAGCCGCAGGCGCGCGGCTGGGGGCAGCTGGTTTTTTCTCCTCTTTTTTCTCCTCTTTCGAGCCCTCAGCGCCTGCTTCCTTTTTTCCCACGGCCAGCAGAAGTTCAGAACTTACCTCGATGGAAGCATATGTATTTGATATCAATAGACTTGATCCAAGCAGGAGGGCGGCGCAAAGTTTCATGGCCAAAATTCTCTCCTTTTGGGCTGAATATCCAGCTTAGAGTTGACCAAAGAGGATAGCACGAGTTGGGTTAACCAACGTGAGAGAACTTGTCCCCCAAAATCTTGTTGTACTGCTGGGCGTTTTGTTTGGCGCCATGGTTGGCTCTTTTTTGAACGTCTGCATCTATCGGTTGCCTCGCGGTATCTCGGTCGCGAAGCCGGCGCGTTCTTTCTGTCCGGGCTGCGAAAAGACGATTCCTTGGTACCACAACATCCCTGTGCTCTCTTGGTTGGTGCTTCGGGGGAAGTGCGCGGGTTGTCAGCAGGCCATCCCCTCCCGCTATCTTCTGGTCGAAGTTCTCACTGCGGTTTTGTTTGGCGGTATCGTCTGGAAGTTCTGGGGCAGTTCGGCTTTTGTGATCCCCCCGTATTTCCTCTTCGTGAGTCTTCTGCTCGTGGCCACTTTTGTGGACTTTGAGCACATGATTATCCCAGATGAAGTCACCTGGGGGGGCGTCCTCGCCGGACTTGTTTGCGCCCTTTGCGTTCCCGCCCTGCACTCCGTTTCTTCACGTCTAGATTCGCTGCTGATGGCGGGCATTGGGGCTCTAGCTGGTTATGGAATACTCTGGTGCGTCGTGGAATTGGGGCGCCTTGTCTTCGGGCGGCGGAAGGTTACGTTTGAGACAAACACGGAGGCAGTCTGGACGCGCTCGGGCGACACGGCGGAACTTGTCGTGGACGGAGAAGCCCTCGACTGGAGCGGCCTTTTTCCTCGGGGAACGGAATCCGTTTTGATGGAATTTGAGGAGGCTCAAGTGGATGGTCGCAGGCTTTCGGGCTCTTCGGCCGTCTGGAAGTTTGAGTCCCTCGCGGTCGATCGGCAGAACTTTGATTTAAACCAAGTCGACCAGGTTAAAGCGCGCCTGCGCTCGATTGTTTTACCGCGGGAAGTCATGGGCTATGGAGACGTCAAGTTTTTGGCGGCTATTGGAGCTTTTACGGGCTGGAAAGCCGTGTTTTTCACTCTTCTGAGCGGCTCCATCGTTGGTGCGGGATTGGGGCTGCTCGCATTGCTTACGGGCGGTCGTGAGTGGTCGGGGAAAATTCCGTTCGGACCTTACCTCGCTTTGGGAGCGCTCCTTTGGCTGGTCATGGGGAAAGAGCTTTGGGGGGCGTATTGGGCGTTGATTTACAACGGGGCAGGGCAGTGAAGGTCTGGAAAAAGCGGTTTGCCGGCGGTTTGACGGGATACAATCTGGTGGGGTAATTGACAGCAGAAAAGCGCCTGATAACTCGCTTTGATTATGAAGCTTGTTGCGAGCTGGGCATGAGATGTGACAAAAGCTTTTCTCTTCGATTACGCGGAGGCTTCAGAGGAGTCCGTGTAGAGCGAGATGAGTGACTGCACACAATCCTGCGCCATAGTTTTGCTGCTACCCGTTGGCTGCAGCGGCACAGGACATCAGCACTATCATGCCAATAAATCCCAGTACAGCGATTGCACATGCAAACAAAAACATCCGAGGAAGATGCTCTCGAAGTTTAATCAAATTCCGTTTCTCGGCCGAAACTTGATTGCTGTCATCCATTGAGAGCAGCTGGTCAGGAGAAAGAAAGAGCGCCAGAACCTGCTTGGGATCAGACAACAACTGCCATTGCGTCACTTCTTGTCGATATACATTCCCGAGCCTCCTCACGGCAGAAAACCATCGAATCAACTCAACCACGTTCAACAACATGGCCAGAGCCAATGAAATTGAAAAAAATAATCTTAGCAACAAAGAGTAATCGGTCCGACATTTTAACGGTTCTTTTCAGAAAGAGTGAGTTCGTCGCTGGCATTGTATGCGAAGGATTGGTTGGCCGCGGTCGCGCCTGTGGGCGTCCGGTTCCAGGAGATGATGCGTCCCGCGACATCGTACCCGAAGCGATGAACCGAGAACGGCGTGCCATTGAGCGAATGCGTGCGCGCCTCCGGCGGGCGCGCACTGGCGCCAGGGGCTGTGGCCGGAAGATACGTCATGGAGGTGACCAAGCCGCTGGGGGCAGGCAAGGTGTCCAGTCGGTTGAGCGCCGTGGTGTACCCGAAGGTGAAAGTGCCGAGCCCATTTGTGATTTTGGATGTGCGTCCGAGGGTGTCAGTAGTGATTGTCTCACTGCGCAGCAAGGTGGTGGAGGCGTCTTTTAGAAGCTTCTGGGTGATGGGCCGGTTTTGCCAGTCGTAGACCCACTGGAGGCGATCATCGGTGAGAGGACCATCGAGTGTATTCAACGCCCCAGCCCCAGCGACAGCGGTGCTCAGAGGCAAATACGCATAAAGCGTGGTGCCTAGAGATTCGGTTGTGGAGAACAGGCGTCCGAGATTGAGGGGTTCGTACTTACAGGAAACATCCGAGGCGCCATTATCCGCGGCGTTATTGATATAATCTTCGAGCTTGAGCCTGCCATCGGCAAAATACCGGCAACTCACCGTGGGATGACCGCTCCCTTGATCCTTGGGATTGGTGACACTGGATAAACGCCCGCTTCGAGGTTCGTAGGTGTACGAGGTTTTGGTCACGCCATCGGGCAGGATTTTTTCGGTGGGCCGTCCTTGAATATCCCGTTTCCATTCGGTCACTCTGCCGGCGGGATCGGTGAGTTTGCTGAGGCTGCCGCAACTGCACCACGAATACGCGACGGGGCGGGCATCGGGGCCGAAGTCGGGAATCTTCTGCCGGATATTGGTGTAGAAACTCTGTGTCCATCGGCCCGCCCGATCTTTTGAAGCGACCAAATCCAGGCGTTCGTACGCGAATTGCTCCGTTGAACCGTCGGGATAAGTGATCAGCGTGGGGCGAATGCTTTTGCCGCGTTTGGTTTGTCGAGGGTGATGTGGTCGGCGATGGCATCCAGATCGCTTAATGCGGGTTCTGTCCAGACTAGTTGAGCCATCGTCCCATTCTGTTTTTGGCTTCCTCATGGGAGATGACTCTTCCTTGATCGATCGCTTGTTCTGCTCGTGCGATGCCTTCAAGTACGACAATCCGTTGGTTGAGTGCTTCAAAAGAGTCTACGTCGATCAAGTATGCAGCAGGTCGGTCGTGCTGGGTGATGAGAACAGGTTCGTGATCTTTTTCGAGATCAGCGATAATCTCCGTGGCTTTGCGTTTGAGGGTCGTCGCGAGTTCAGTTCTCATGAAGTGATACTCTCGGGCCACTGTCCCCGAGTGTAAGGCAGGATCCGTTTATAAAAACTTTCCCTCAGGCAAACGGCCACGGGCGAGGTCCTAGCCGAAACTCTATATGGGGACAGTCGGGAGGATGGCACGCAACGCCACTCCCCGCGGAGACGGTAGTTTTCAAAATGACGGCAGCCATAGGCTCTGCGCAACAGTTCCGCCTAAAGCCAGCAAAACAACATCAAACGAGGCGTTTATCTCCAAATGAGAACAATCATTCGCACATCCATCATCGCAACCACGCTCTGCTTGGGAGTCGTCGCATGCGACTCCCAAGAAGAAAAGACACGGAAGGCATCTCTCGAGGGAAAAGCAGAATCTCTCGAGAACAAAGCCGACGCTGTACGAGTCCAAACCAAAACAGATGCAGCAAATGGTAAGACAACCGGAAAGCTTCAGGCAGACGTCGACAAAGAAAACGCCGAAGCTCGAGCCAAAGCAGATAAAAAGGCTGCTGATGAGGCATCAAAAAACGTGAAAAAATCTGGCGAAAACGCCGCCGAGGCGCTCGAAAACAAGGCAAAGGAGACACGTGACCAGAAATGAGGGGAAGACCGTTCTCTTGAAGTCATGAAACTCAATCACTGATGCATTTTATGGCACCTGAAAAAACAGAACATTCGCAAGATGCCGGCCCTCATCCCCACAATCCTGCCCATCAAACTGGAGCCCATCCGGGGGCATCTCAACTGGATGTGCCCGAGGCTGGAAACCCTGGAGCGCATCTGGAAATAGTGGGGGAGGGTCCTGTCGATGAGGTGCTCGGAGCGGTTCTCGACGTTGGCCTGTCTGGTTTTAGTGAGCGCACAATGGAAGAACTGACCATCGCGGCTGTAGAACACGAGTTTTGGCTCAATACTCATGTCTCCCAGGCTCATTCAAAGAACGGAGAGGAGTACGCGGTTTTTGAGCCTGCCTATCGGATCGGATACACCCTGTACGGCCCCCAAAGAGGACATGAACGCAGCTTTGACGAGGTGGAACATCACTTGCGTCGGGAGTACGAGCTTACGGAATCGACGCTCCCTTGGGACAAAGCCCGCGCGGCAGCGCACGCCGCATGGAAAAGGGTGCACGACAGACAGCTTGCCACGATTGAGTTCCTGAAAAGAAGGCAACGCTTCTCTCTTGAGCATCCGCTCGTGTCACATTCCGCCATCGCAGAAAGTGCCTGGTTTATTTATGAGAACACGGGGTACCCCCAAGGGCACGCGCTGGACCACTGGTTGCAAGCTGAACACGAGCAACAAGAGCATGAGGCCATCGCCCTTAGGGCGTGGTTGATTTATGAAAATGCAGGCCATCCCCAAGGGCGCGCGCTGGACCACTGGTTGAGAGCCGAGCGCGAACATGCAGCCTTGAGGAGAGCCGCATAGGGCGAACGCAGCGCATCAAGATTAGCCCGCACACGTAAATAACTCCAGCATTGTTATATGCTGGCCCGCAATTTCTTAAAGGTGACTGAGGTGGCCTGAAAAAATCGATTCTTTAGTAACCTATTATAAAAATGAAAACGTATCTCCTCTTGATTCCTGTCATGTCGATCGGTTCACTCCTTTTGATTTCCTGCACAACAGTGGTTAAAGAACCCACGCACACGATCTCTACCCAAACGGACACCACAAGGACACCGTCCTCCACTAGCACCACAGTGACCCGCGAAAGCACTGGACATTACTGACGGGTATATTTGGGGGCAGGCGAAGGCTCAGTGGCCCATTTAGTAATGGTGGCGACCTCTGTGAGTGCTGCGTCATCAAAGCGTCTTTCCACCGCTAGCCTGTAAGTTGGCCGCCATGAGACAAGACGTGCGCGTTTGCTCATGCCTGTGGAGCGTTTGCGCAGGTGAGCTAGAATTTCAACGGCTGGAAAGAAAGGTGGTGCCGTCGATAAACGCTCTGTAAACGCGATCTGGGGATCTTCGCGCGGATGAAACGTGTTCATCTACAGAGTAAAGCGTCCGTATAGCGCAATGTCTTTAGCGCGCCCCTCGCCCATACCGCGCGCGCGAGTTGCGCAAATGGGGCTAAATGCATTTTCTTACCAATTGAAGAGGCACACCAAAACGTCCTCGATGCAACCCTTCCCAGCGGGACGCTGCAGAGTAGTCACGTTTAAACCGTCCCTTCAGGGCTTCATCCTTTTTGCGACCGCGTTTCTCAGGGTGTTGCCCTAAGCTATCATAACCCGCCCAGTCGAGGCTCAGGAAAGATCCTGAATATTTCACTGAACTGAGGTGCTATTATTTAATCAAAAAAATTTATAAAATAATTAAATTCAGCTGCATGGAGCGCCCAGCAACTCAAATCGTTCTAACTCAACATGAGACCAACCAACTCGTCTCAATGTCGCGAAAACCAAAAATACAGGCCCAGTACGCCCTGCGAGCCCAGCTTATTCTGAAGGCAGCCAAGGGTGTCTCCGGTCTGGAACTAGCAAAGCAACTGGGGGTTCTGCGGGCATTTTCAGCAAGTGGAGGGTGCGATTTGAAAGCGAGGGCTGCGACGGATTGCTGGATGACTTCCGTCTCGGGAGGTCGCCGAAAATAGACTTAGAAAAACTGCGGGAAAGGCTCCTGAATCAACTCGATGAACCGACATCAACTGGCTTCGCGAGATAGGGTGGCACGCTCCTGAGCAAAGCCTTAAATGTATCCGCCTATAGCGTGTGGAGCATTCTTAGACGCCTTGGCATCAGCCTGAAGCGGCGCCGCAGTTGGTGTGTCTGCACGGATCCACAGCGCACCCAAAAGTCGGCCGACATTGTGGGCCTTTATCTCGCGCCACCGGAGAACGCAGTGGTGCTCAGTTTTGATGAGACGCCATGTATTCAGGCATTGGAGAGGGAGGAGGGTTGGCTGAAAATGCCTGACGGGCGTGCACTAATCGGGTTCGCCCATGAGTACAATCGGCACGGAACGAGCACCCTCTTTGCAGGCCTCAATGTGGCTACCGGGCGGCTCACAGGAGGGCGTTTCAAACGTAAAAGGTGTGAGGATTTCCTGAAGTTCATGAATCAAGTGGTGGCACAGCATCCAGGCAAGGAACTGCATGTGATTTTGGACAACCTGAGTACGCACGAGGTGGAAAAGGGGGCGTGGGCCAAAGCCCATCCGGAAGTGCACTTTCACTTCACGCCGACGCATGCCTCATGGCTAAATCAGGTGGAGGTCAGCTTTGGTATACTAACGGTTAAAGCATTGAGGGGAATGAGCTTTTGGTCTGTGAAGGAGCTCATTTCCCAGATTGATGCCTTCATCGCTGCTTACAATCAAGAGCCTGCTCCATTTGAATGGACGCGGATCAAAGTAAACGCAAAGACATCCACGGGTAAAAACGCGAATTTATTCAAGTAGCCACTAACGACTAATGTGCCCACCATCGGCCTCGAAGAGGAATCGGAAACCCAGGCGGCTGTGCCGGTGGGATCCGTCTCCGGTCCCGTTGGGTAGCCGCCAGCCGAGTCCTGTCGCCACTGCCACACGTTGCGGTGCATGTCGTACAAGCCCCACGGATTTGCCTGCTTTTGCTTCACGAGATGCGTGGTTTGGTTCGAGTTATCGGAGAACCATCCCAACGCATCCAGGCTCGGACCCGAGTACAACGTCGTCGTTCCAGCCCTGCATGCATACTCCCATTCCGCCCCTGTCGGCAGACGCACCTGAACGCCAGAAATATGCTAGCGTAAACGCGCCAAAACACCCGGCAGTCGTCCCACGACTCATTCGCCGCCGGACAATGAGGGTCTCCCTGGAAGTGCGAAGGTTTTTTCCCGTCACGGCCTGCCACAACGCCTGCGTGCAGGAGCTGGCCGCCAGCCAAGTCCCTCGGTTCAACGTCACCTGATGTTGGACCTCATCGGGGGAGCGATCCTGCTCGCTCGTTGGAATGCCCATGGTGAATGTTCCCGGAATAATTAGGCGAAATCGTTGGCTACCATTAGGAAACGGCAGGTCGGCATAGGTGCCAAACTGGTCCTGGCCACGCTGTGCTCCTGGCAATTCGGGCAACGGCCAGCGCACGACCATAAGGCGATAAGTCCACTGCGGCCAGTTAACGATGCCTTCTTTAAGGAGTACCTTCCACCTGTCCAGCCCCTTCGAGAGCGCCTCCACTTGGGTAGGACCCTGCAACGGTTGGTCCGGGTTCAATACCGACAGTTGCTTGGCCAGCGCTTCCCCTTCGATGAGCTTGGGCGTGGCATCCGCCGCCCCCACCAGAGCGGTCAACGTGCACAGCAGGATCACGAGGATCGGTGGGTCGGAAATAAGAGAAGTGGTTTTGTTCCTACCTCTTCTTCTTGCGGCCTGCTGAACTTGGATTGATAGGAAAATGGATTTTGGCGCGCCCCGCGTCCGCACCGCGCGCGCGAGGAGCAGAAATGGAGGCAAAAGCGAGGTGCTATCATTTGAACCGCCGTCAAAGGGCAAGCGCAGTGCAGGACGTCTTAGGCGCACTCCGCACCCGGACGTGCGTGATGCCTTAAGTGAGGGTCTATGCCGAAGTTTGGGGAGGGGGGTGTTGTAGGTTGAAGGTCGGTTTGGGTTGTTGATTTAGGGGGGGACGGAGCCTGCGCCGGTTTGCCCTTTCAGATACTCCCAGCCGATGTGCTCTTGAGCCAATCGTAGGCTCCCAGACAAGAGTCTGCGCGCCGGTTCGCCGCAATCCTCCAGCCAATCGCAAAGCGTGGAGGACGCAGGCGGTCCTTCCCACGGTTGGGATTGCCCGTCGCGGAAATTGAGTAACGCACGATAACTCCAAAGGTGTGGCTCGACAGCAGGAAGCCCGGCGGCAAGTGCGCGAGTGGATGCTTCCTGGGGAATCAGAAGGCCCTGCGGGTCCAGGTCGCCAAAATAAAAAACGCGGCGGAGGCCTCCCAGTTCTGCAAAAATGTCGGCCAGATAGCGAACGCCGTCCGCGAAGCGATTCCCGTCCCCATAGACGACGGCACTAAAGTGCCCGCGATCCACATTCCAGCGGCAGTAGGAATGCCAAGTCGCAGCGTTTTCGAGCACGATCAACGGTTGGTGAACTCCAAGGACTGGTCCACGTTTCCACGCCAAGGGCACGCCAATGACTTCGCAGCGCAGATCGCGCTTAATATCCAGACGGCCCTCGCGAAAGAGCGCCGAACTCAGAAGCAAATCCAACCGTTTTTCGTCTCCAAATATCTGCAACGAGCGCTCTTTGATGGGCACGATCTCGCGCATTGCGGCCTTGTGTTTGATGAACTCATTCAATGGAAGCAGTTCAGCAAACGAGATGTTCACACGCGCCTCGCGCAGGAAGGCAAGTTCTGCAATCCAAGGGAACTCACGTATCTGACGTGTCTCATCTGCGGTGAGGGGCACGAATCCGAAGGCTTCGCACCACTTCGCCTCCGCAGTCAGAGGGATCACAATTCGCTCGAGCAAGTGCGGGCGGTAGCGCACAGGCTTCAATTCCACCAACCCTCCGGCTTCTAAGGTCCTCGCGTCACGCTCAGCATCGGCCCGCTCGGTGGCTTTCACCAAGCTGGCAGCTTCCAGGAGTTCTTCCCACCTCCGGGAAAAGGGGCGCTGCGCAGGGTCCAATCGGCCACCACGGGCGCGCTGCCATTGAACGAAAAGCTCGCACGCGACGGGCAGTCGCACGAGGTTCACTCGAGGGCCTCCAGCGCTTCGGCCATGGTCGCGAGCATGGGTATGTTGGTGATTCCGATCACGTAACCCTCACGGTTGCGTTGCACGTTCTTCTGACACATCACGACGGTTTGTGCATGCGGCACCATCACACCAAGGCGCTCAGGCGGGAACGCCATTACGAGTTGAAGCTGGAAGGTCTTCGCCAGCGCAAGACAGTCCTCAATGCCGTCGCCGGAGAGCTTGGAGAAAGCCTCATCCATTACGACGAGGCCGAGTTGTTGGGAGCGCGATGAAGCGCGGTCGCCCCGGTCATATACGCGTCGGAACGCAGCGAGCATCGAGATGAAAAACGGAGCCTGACTCTCACCACCGCTGAGGTTGCGGCCACTGCGCATCAGCGAAATCGGGGGTGCGTCAGGCTTGTCAGCGGGGACCACCTCAATGTCGTAATGATGATAGTTTCGGTAATCCAGAAGCCGCCGCGAGCGCTCGTCTGCCGTGTTGGCATCGAGCGCCTTCATCAGTTCGTCTTTCGCAGACTGTGTCTCCGCATCGCGAATCGCTGCGGCAAGCGGATCGGTCGGCTCAAGGCCGGAATTGAGCAGCGCCCAAATCGCGCCGAATCCAGCAGTGTCCTTGCGCTGACTGATGCGGTAGCGATTCTTGCCGACGGGCTGGCTGAGATACCGCTCCAAGAGCCGCACCGTAGCCGTCGCGTCGGAGATGCGGCGGTTTAGTTCGCTGAGCACATTGTCCTCCAGGCGACGCTCCCACTCCGCGCGGCGGTCAGTGGCGAGTTGGCGGGATTTCTCCAGTTCCACTTCATCCAACACGCGCAGCCTTGCAGCCCAGGGTTCGTGACTTTCGTCCTCGTGTGAAAACTCGTGCTGATATTCCGGGTGCCGGAGGTTCCCTTGAGCGTCGCGGATGGTGGCAAGCTCGCGCCGCTCGTGGTTTCGGCGCTGCTTGGCCTCGAGTGCATGCTCGCGCGCAGCACTCTGGGCATGGGCGAGAGCGTCGAAACATTCGGCCCACTTTCCGTGCTGCTTCCGAAACTCGCTTCCGCGCGCGCCAAGTTCGCTTTCGAGAATTCCGCCGAACCGCCTGCCGAGAGAGGTGTGGCTCTCGTGGGTATCGATGGTTAATTGCTTCACGTCCTCTTCCGCCTTGAAAATCGCGTCGCGGATGGGGCCTGCGCGGAGTTCGAATTCCTGTGCGGATGTCGCGAGCCCGCCGATCTTGCGCTCAAGTTCGGTCTTCCGTTTATCTAGCTCCATCAGGCGTTCCTGCCGCTCGGCACGCTCCGGGGTGGAGAGGAGCGCGATGGTTTCGCGCAGCGAGCCGAGTTCGCGTTCGAAAGCGGGAAGCTGCGGCAATTCGCCGGAGCGGTCGGGCAATGTCGCGTCGTCGAGTCCGGCTTTGCGGCCGGTGTCGAGCCATGTGTTGACGTCGTTGATCTGGACCTGGAGGGCAGTGGCCTCGGTATGCGCATCGTTGCGTTCCTTCTGTTTTGTAGCGTGCATCCGGGCGATACCTTCGGCCCCCAGCGTCAGCTGCACGGTCGTGCTGGTTTTTAAACGGCGCCGAACGGGCGTGTCTTTGAGTATTGCGTCGGGTGTGATGGCACGAGGGGCTTCGCAAGCGTCGAGGTCATCTGCGGTTTCGACGCACTTGATGTCGCCGAGCAGGTGCTCTGCATAGGCGCGCGCCAGTGGGTGGCTGACTTCCACCTTGGTAAAAAGCGATTCCTCTAGCGGCCGCGGACGCAGCCGTTTGGTCTCGGCGGGATTTAACAGGGACTCACCTTCGCGGCCTGGTGCGACGCGGCGGAAAGAGTCGAGAGCTGCGAGATAGTCGTTGCCTTCCGGCACCACGATCGTCCAGCGATGCCGGTCAAGAAGCAGTTCCAGTGCTGGCCACCAGCGTTCGGCTTCGGGCTTCACTTCGATGAGGCGCCCAAGCTGCTGCGCCTTGTCTCCGATTCGCTGACGCACGGCCTCGAACAACGGAAAAGCGCCCGGCGCCCGGCCATCGGAGAGCTTCTTTAAATCTTCATCAAGTTGTTTCACCCGGTTTGTGGCCGAGGCAACGGCGGCTTTCATGGGATGCACCAGTTCGCCCACGGAGCGCCACACTTCAGCGAAGTTCCTCGCGAGCCCGGCCATCGCCTTAAGCCGCGTGCTTTCGCATCCGGTCCGTAGCCCGGAAAGCAGGGCGTCGTCCACCCGCAGGGCGCTGCTGATGACATCGATTGCAAGGCTTTCGCCGTGGCGCAGCCAATCCATCCAGCGGGCATGGCGGTCGTCGAGGCGCCGGCGGATGTCTTTCTGAGCGAGTTTCAAGGAATCGACGGCAGCCGCCTTCGCATCGCGTTCGCGTGTAAGACCGTCGAGTTTTCCGCCTTCCGGGTCTTTCCCGATTTCAAATCGCACCGCATTGAGCTGCGCTTGCAAGGCTTCCGCTTCCTTGCGGCGTGCGTCGAGGGCGGAATTATTGTCTGCGTGTTGCGCTTCCAGTCGCGCGAGCTTCTGCGCTTCCGCGTCGCGTCGTTCCTCCGCCTGCGCCAGACGCAGCGTATGCTGAAGGTGGGCGAGCACGGCGGCTTCGCGGGCGGCGGTTTCGCTTGTGAGGTGAAAATGGGCGATCCGCCGAAGAAACGCGGCTTCGTCCTCCTGCTTTTCGAGGCGCTTCTGCGTGTCGTGATATGCGCGCAACGCGGAACGAACCTCGCTCACATCGAGCGGGCTTTCTTCCAGAATGAATTCGCGGATGAACTTCTCCACGTTGTCCTCCAACTCGAACGCGATGGCTTTTGGAAATGTCCGGTGAAACGCCTGCGCATCAAAGTTCAAGTGCCGCGGCGCAGCCATTTCTTCGAGGTAATCACGCTGGCGGCTGAAGATGCACTCGTTGCCGTAATCGCGGCGCAGCCACCGGCGAAAATCTTCATCGGCAAGTAGCTTTCCATCGGGTGCAACCTCCGCGTATTCGAGGCGCGCCGGGAGGTGGAAATACGTGGGGGAAGGAGCGGCGTCTGGGCTGGTGAATTGCAACCGCACGCCCCAGGTCTCGCGCTGCGGCGCGCGCCCTTTTTCCTCGGGCCAGGTGAACTCCAGCGCCACGAGCGTGACGCCGTTCTGGCGCAGGAAATGCCGCTGACCGCCCAGCGTCTGGTTGGTGTCGCCGAGGCAGTAACCCACGAGGTCGCGCCCGCGCGCGTTGCCGGCCGCCGCGCGGTTCGCGCGCCAGTGTTCACCCAGCAGGACGTATTGGATGAGGTCAAGCAGCACGGATTTCCCAGAGCCAAACGCGCCGGAGATGAGCACGTCGTCGGTGACATCGAAAATCTGGCGAAATCCATACCAGTTCAGTGCGACGATGCGAGTGAGGGAGATGCGGCGGTTCATGGTGCGGTCTTCTCGGCAGGGGGGGGCTGGTAAAGTGCAGCTTGTTGCTGCCATGCTTCCGCATTTTCAAACGGAATGACGTGCGCAAGCGTTGGCAGGATTTGCACCCGCGATTCCCCGAACTGCGCAGCATCCTCGTGCCACTGCGCGTGCACAAGGCGGCGTCCACGCAGCTTGGAAAGCATCTCGCGGAGTTGCGCAGCGGATGGCGGCTCAAGGGCTTCAAAATAGAGCTTCAGCCGCTGCCAAATATCGTCCGTTGTTACGATGACTGCCTCTGCGACCTGCTCCATCCGAGCATCGTGGTACATCCGCCAGAGCGTAAGCACAAGCAGCGTTTCGGCTTTGCTGAAACGCGCCAGCAGGCCGCAATCGCCGGGCACGGGACGCAGGAGAAAAATCGGACTGTCGGCATCTGCGATGAGCGTAAGATGCAGCGGCGCAAGATATTCGGAAATCTCCGGCTGGTACTCGCGGGCGAGCAGATACAATTCGCGGTCACGCCCCGCTTCGCCGATGAGCGCGCCGTGGGCGAGCAGCTCAGTAAGCACGTCGGAGAGCGCCGCGCGTTCGTCCTCGCGGATGCGGTGCCAAGTTGAAAAAGCGGGCCAGGGTAGGGGCATAAAAGTCAGGAGATGCGTTCGATTTCCAATCGTTCAAAGATGTGGTCGCCCTGGCGGTCCCGTGGAATGGTCTCCGGTCCGGGGCCCAGTTCAGTACGGGCGGATGTCACTCGCCAGCGCACGCTTCGGAGCGTCTCCGAGGATGCACCGCGGTCGAAGGCGAGCACCGCAAGCAGGTCGAGTAAGTCGTCCTCCGCGACCACATGGAGCGTCTCCGTGGATAGCCGCTCGCCCTTCTGCCCAAGGTGCCGTTCGATGAAACGCACGGCGCGCTGCGGAGTAAGGATGTGAAGGTTGCGGCGACGGATCTCATCTTTGGTTGCTTCGGCATCTGGCTCTGCCGGTGGGGCTGCGAGTTCGAGATTCACCGCAGCGCGCACCTTTCTCGGGGACGAAAGGGAGTCCGTGCCGAACCACACAGAGACCATTGGCGAGAGCAGTGGCATCCCCTCTTCTGCTGCGAGCGCGCTGAAAGTCTTTCCCGCGTGGAGGCGGGAGGATTCATCGAGGAAGGTCTTCACCTGTGCGGGCCGCCGTCCACGCATCTCGGTTTGGTAGCGATGTCGGGCGTCTGAGAGGCGGGCGAAATCTGCCATACGGCCGTCGATCAGCCGCTGCTTCACGGGAATGGCGGCGATCTGCCGCTCGAGCCGAACCAGCCAGCGCTCGGCCTCGGTGTATGCGGCAGTGGTGTCCAGACAAAGGTGTTTCGAGATCCCTTCCGCAAGCCGCTGTTTTGTGAAGGGATCGTAGAGCGCTTCCTGCACACTCGTGCGAGCCTGGTTCAGTCGCGGGAGTAGCCCTGTTTGCTGTAAAGCGTCGTAACACACCATGTGTTCACCCGCGTGAAACTCCACGAGAAACCGCTGCAGCGTCTCTTGCGCCGACATGCTCGCCCGTTGAGCGGCGTCTTCCCGCAGAATCAGTGTTTCGACCATGTGCATTTGTTCGTCTGCGCGCTCCGCACGGTCGAGAAGGTCTTTAACCGTCTGCCTCATTTCCTCCGGCCCGACTCGGTTGGGGTCCAGTGCGCCTTCGCGTAGTAAGTCGGCACATAGCGAACGGAGAGTGACAGCGAAGTCTTTCAACTCGGCGGGCCGGTCCTCCGAGAGTTCGCCCAACAGGCGTATCATGCGGCGAAGGGGCGGCGTGATGAGCACATGATGCAGGTCGAGACTCACCCGGCGCGGCTCAAGCCAGTGGGCCTCGATCAGTTTGTTGAAAAACTGAGCGGCACGCTGGTGAAGGTCGCGAAAATTGCCGCCTTCATCCTCGTCCAGCTGTAAATCTGGATGCCGCATGAGCACCTCGCGAATGAGAACCCGTGCTTCGCCGTGATCGACCTGTCCGCCCTCATCAGCCGCAGCGACGAGCCGCTCCGCACAATCCACATAGATGGCTGCCGTCCGTCGGCTAAGCGGCCTAAAGAAGCCGCTCCCCAACAACGGCGCAATTCTACGGCCTAGCGACGTCGAATCATTGGTGGTCATGCTTGGTCTTTGGTCGAAGGGGGTGGTCAGGAAGCGCGCACCTCTATCGGACTGGACGGGCGGATTTACCGCATCCGGCTCTGGGAGGCTTTTTTCGGAGGTTTTTCTGGGTTTGCGTCATGATTGAGCGCGCCCCACGACACGATCCAGAGAGCGCGTTGTTTTGGAATGAGGAGAAAAGCGGTTTTTCACGATTTTTACCAATAAAAAAAAGAGCAGTGTAGTGGCATGGAACGAAACTTTGTTTAACACTACCATTAAGCCTCAAGTGAAGGGTGTGGGCAGTGAATGATTAACAAGCGGCTGACATTATCTTAAATGGAAACCCTGTTTTGGCACGACTATGAAACCTTTGGCCGCGATCCGCGCCGTGATCCGGCGTCACAGTTCGCCGGTGTTCGCACCGATTTTGAACTAAATGACGTCGGTGTCCCAGTGCAATGCTACAACCGACCGACACCGGATTTTCTACCTGATCCTTTTTCATGTGCGATTACGGGCATTACACCACAGCACGCTCTGCAGCACGGACTCAGTGAGGTGGAATTCTGTGCACGCATCCACCACGAGATTTCTAAGCCCGGCACATGCAGTGTAGGGTATAAAAGTGTCGGGTTTGACGATGAGGTGACTCGGGGTCTGCTGTACCGTAATTTTTATGATCCCTATGAGCGCGAGTGGAAACACGGCAATTCTCGTTGGGATCTGATTGATGTGTTACGAATGGCACAGGCGCTGCGGCCTGAAGGGGTTCAGTGGCCTTTAAAAGAGGACGGCAGCCCCAGCTTCGCATTAGAAGCCTTGACCAAAGCCAATGGCATAGAGCACGAGGGGGCACACGATGCCTTGGCGGATGTACGCGCCACCATTGCCCTCGCGAGGTTGGTGCGGACCAAGCAACGCAAACTCTATGATTACCTCTTCAAACTCCGTCACAAAGATCAGGTGCGGCAACTGCTGAATTTAAACAATAAAATTCCAGTGGTTTATGTGTCTGGCATCTTTGCCGCCAGTCGTGGCTGCCTTGGAATTGCGTTGCCGCTGTGTCGTCATCCTGACAACGAGAACGGAGTACTCGTTGTAGATCTGCGGGCTGATCCCTCTCTGTTGCTGGAATTGGATGCGGCAGAGTTGCGGCGCCGCCTGTTTCAAGCTTCTGCGGAACGGCCAGAAGGTGAAGAGCGCATCCCGATTACGACCATTCACATCAATCGCTGTCCGGCACTGGCGCCGCTGTCGGTTCTAACGGACAGTGTTTTAAGGCGCCACCGAATGGATTTGACGGTGATCGAAAAGCGCCGCCAAAAAATACAAGCCAATGCGGCACTTGTGCATCGATTGCAGCAAGTGTTTGCCGATGCTGAGCGGCCCAAAATCAATAACGTTGATATGATGCTCTACAGCGGAGGTTTCTTTGGTGATCATGACAGGCGAGTGATGCAGAAAATCCGCGATTCGGAACCGGAGCACCTGCCATCGCTGGCTCCCGAGTGTCAGGACCCGCGTCTTCCTGAATTACTTTTCCGGTATAGGGCGCGGAATTTTCCGGAAAGCCTCAACGAGAGTGAAAAGAAGCAATGGCAGGAACACTGCCGGAACCGACTGCTTGGCGGAATTCCGGGTGCCGGCGTGAGTCTGGCCGAGTTTAGGCGATTGTTGTCGGGCGGAGAAATCTCGATACCGCCAGCACTTCAGCAAAGTTTGGTCGTCTATGCCGAGGAATTAGCTGCCAGATGCGGGCTTGCAGACAACGTTGCAAAGTCGCCCGCCTTATCGCCCTAACCCGGGTGTCATTGAAACAATGGTCTGCTGTTTAAACTGCTGGCGCTGTTGTTTTTTCTTTTGAGAGAGTGGGGAGTTGGAGTGCGAATCTGGATTCGTTTCCGAGCACTTTCAAGCCTAAGCGCGGCACTGTGGATGAGATGCAGAGGAACTAGTTCTTCTGCCTGAGTCAGTAGGTCGGCCAATTAATTGGTTCCAACGGCCTGCCCCTCAGGATATCCACGGTGGAACACTTTTCGCCAAGCGCCTCCACTGTTTCATCAATCGGCGTCGGTCTTGGTGAGCACGCCCCCTCAACCAGCCGAGAGCAAACCCTACATGCGGAGCTAGCCTCGGATGGGACCGGCCTAGACTGGGCAGCAGTCCCTCGGCCACGGCGGCGTCGTTCAGCCAGCCCAAGTCTTCCTGCAGGGCCTTTAGATGGGTGACGAACTTTTTCGTGGAGTTCGGCGCGTGCAAGGATTCAAAGAATTCACAACCGTAGCGGAGACGCTTGGTCAGAATACGGACCCTGTGCCTCTGCTCTGGAGTGGCTTGCCCGAGCGATTTGCCGCTTGCAAGGAGCTTCTTCCACAGACGGGCGAGCAGATGATCCGCCCACTCTCCAACTTGGCTCCATTGCGCCGAGTTTGCCTGGGAGTCGGGAGCACCTTGCGAGCCAATTCCATCTCCCTGTCTGCGTCCCCAGCCTAAGGGAGTGCGTGTGGATCGGGAGGATGTCCAGGCCTGTTTCCAGGCCCCGAGCGAAAGAAAGAGCCTCGCATACCGCTCGGATTCGATGGCTTCCTTAGCGACTTTCCGGCGGGTAGCAGCCTCCGACAAGGCCTGCGCTGCGAGGGTCTCCAATCCCTCGTACTCGGGGCATGCAAGCGCGAGTTTGGCAAGCGTCTCTTCGGCCAAAACCTCCCAATCCCCAGGGCTTTTTGTTTTGAAGTCAGATTTTCTGGTTGAGGAGTTGTTTTGCGAGCATCGGTTGAGCGCAAAGCCCCTCACGCCGTGTGGGCAGATGACCCTCTACGGGGCCCATGCGCGAGTACATCAAAAGGCAGACGCTACGCAGCA
>CANJPY010000044.1 GCA_947476255.1 Chthoniobacteraceae bacterium
ACGAAGCCTCCCTGCTCCGCCTCATCTCCGCCCTGCTCTGTGAAATCAGCGAAGAGTGGCTCACCGGAAAAATCTACCTCAACATGAATCCAACTGACCTGCCCCACAGCTAACGCTCAACTTTTACAGAATAAAAATTGCGCCGCCGGCAGGAGAGCTGGAAAAGCTCCGCGAGCCATTGGCGAACTTGAACCCGGCTTGGTTCGTGTCGGTGTAGTCGTTGTGCTTTGACGGCGGAGGTTAGCCTGCTTGCTGTAGAGGCTTTAACGCGCAGGGGTCATGCAGATATTTATGCGGTCCCGCCGCTGATCGAGCCCGTTCGGCAGCCTTAGCGGCGTCAATCTCATGAGACCCCCTTTACGTCATCAAAAAGGGATTCACTACCGTCACACTTCCATACCGCTGCCCGTGATTGAGATCTTCACTCAACAATTCATTACACCGAGCACACTGAGCCCCTGCTAGGATTGCTGCATCCCAATACGATGTGCCGTACCGGGACTTGATTTCAAGCGCAGCGCGTAATACCGCGCGCGTATTGTCTTGAATCCGAAATCTCATCCACTTTTCAATCAATCGCACTGCAAAATCATGCGTTAGCGCATCTGGGCGTCTTGAATGAGTCGCTTGCACGTAAAACTCCTGAAGCACTTGCACCGAAAGGGCCAAATCAGCACTCAACAAAATCCTCCTTGCTATCTCGCCCTTATCCGATTTCGCTGCTTCCAATTCCAACGAATAGAGAAGGATATTAGTATCAACGAATCTCATGGCGGGAATACAACTCTTCTCGGCTTAAATGATGTTCAGAACTCAAACCGAGCTGTTGAGAACGCAATTCATCCCGGAGTTCACGCTCTTCGCGTTCAAGACGCTGGAAGTCAGTTTCTGTAGGCGCCCCGCACGCGATTTGAAGGAGATATGACTTCACCAGCGCGGAAACAGAGGTGGCCCGCTCTGCGGCTCTGATTCGTGCCATCCTGTAGGTTTCATCATCCACACTGACGGTGATGTTTTTCACACGAACATTCTGCCACAGTATCACAGTTTCACAAGTCTCGATTGCGGTGCGTCTGCTCCGCCAAAGTTCACGCTTTCTCACGTGATACCTTCTTCAAAGCGACAGGCTTTTGAGAAACTCGGCGAAGAATACCGTGAAAGACCCGGCTTTTCGAGAGACCTCAAGATCTGGGAAGTCAGATTGCACAGGCAAAGGCCGTTTTCTCATGATATCTCATTTGTGTGAGTGCCGCGGCCTCACCAGGCGCTGTACCGTCGCCCTACGCTCGGCATGACGCCTGCTCGATTTGAGGAACCCGTCACGCCTCGCTCCGGGCATCGGTGTGCTTGGGCGTTGCGTTCGTCAGAGATTTACAGCTCCTCAGAGTTTTGGGTGCCGGGCTGCAGGCAATCCACAAGGAGTTTGCGAAACGCCTGATCGCTGGGGGAGGGGCTTCCTCCGCGTTTGGTGAGTATCGCCACTTGCCTTTCAACGGGTGGACCGTGCAGTTCGCTGATCCGGCAGTTTGAGGGCGCGTGATTCGTCGCAAGGTGCGGGAGCAGGGCGATGCCGAGTCCAGCGGCCACAAGAGAACGAATCGTTTCGAGCTCGCTGCTCTCGCAGGCGATGCGCGGTTCAAAGCCGGCTGCCCGGCACGCGGCAAGGGCAGTGTCGCGCGCGCGCCCTTTGTAGAGGACGAAGCTCTCCCGGCTCAGTTCCTGAAGCTTGAGTTTGGTGGATTTTGCTGCGGCATGGGTACGCCGGCTGAGGACGACAAAGCGTTCCGTTAAAATAACCTGGGTTTCAAAACTGCCGCCGATTGCCGGCATTTGTATGAGCCCCAATTCGACCCGGCCCTGTTCCACCCAGTTTGCCACGGATTCCGAGGTTCCTTCATAAAGGGCGAGTTCTATCCTCGGGTGCTTTTTGCGAAACAACGCGATGGCTTTTGGCAAAAGGCACGCGCTTGCTGAAGGAATTGCGCCGATGCTGAGTCGCCCTCCGCGCAGCCCCGCAATTTCCTGAACCGCTGCTTTCGCCGCGTGCGCCTTCTCGAGCAATGTTTCAGCGTGGATGCGGAGTGTTTCCCCGGCCGCCGTCAAGGTGCTTTCCCTGCGCCCGCGCTGGAAAAGAGCCGTTCCAAACTCTCCTTCGAGTTTTTTAATCTGTTCACTAAGAGCTGTTTGAGCAATGTTGAGGCGGCCGGCGGCACGGGTGAAATTACGTTGCCTGGCGGTTTCGAGAAAATATTCGAGCTGGTAAAGTTCCATCGGTTTCTCCGTTGATAGCTATTGTAAACATGTGTTTTACCTTTGGTGTCTCCCGCGTTCAAATAGGAAAACAATGAGTACCACCGATTCACGTCCCTTTGTGCGCTTGGGCGCCGTAAAGTCCTTGGAGGATTTTCAGACAGCTTGTCATAGTCTCGGTATCGAGTTGCCGGCGGAGGCGCTTGATCCTTCGGACCCGCCGCTAGGAAGGGTCGCCGAGGTTGTGGTTAACGGGAAACGTCCGGGCAACCGCGTTGTGATTCACCCCATGGAAGGATGGGATGGCACCACAACCGGGGGCGTAAGCGAGGAGATGCGCAGACGCTGGCGGCGGTTTGGAGAGAGTGGTGCAAAAATGATCTGCGGCGCGGAGGCCATGGCAGTGCGTCCAGACGGGCGGGCCAACCCAAACCAGTTAATTCTGGTTGAGGATAACAAAGCGGGTATCGCGGAGTTGGTGGAGATTCTCAAAACTGCTCATCATGAACTTTATGGGAGGGTTGACGACCTGGTGATCGGATTCCAGTTGACGCATTCGGGGCGTTTTTGCCGGCCTCATGACAAGCAGCGATGGGAGTCACGGGTGGCATTCCGGCATCCTATTTTGGACCGGAAGTTTAATGTCACAAGCGACGAACAGGTGCTCTCGGACGCCGATGTGGAAGAACTCATCCGCGACTATGTGCGTGCAGCCCGTCTGGCATGGGAGGTGGGCGCCGACTTTGTTGATATCAAACACTGCCACGGTTACTTGCTCCACGAATTTCTAGGCGCTCATACCCGCCCCGGCAAGTATGGTGGCAGCTTTGAAAAGAGAACGCGGATTTTACGCGAGATCATCGAGGGGATTCGAGCGGACGGTAACCGGATTGATGTCGGGGTGAGGCTGAGTCTGTTCGACAAGGTTCCCTACCGGCCCGATCCGACGCGCGCGCAACCAGGGAAGCTTGGCCCCGGGATCCCCGAAGACTTTTCCTCGTGTTTGCCCTACCGCTATGGGTTTGGGGTAAATCAGGAGGATCCATCGCAAATTGATCTGAGCGAGACATTTCAATTTGTGGAGCTATGCGGCGAACTGGGGGTGAAGGTCTTAAATACAACGGCAGGTTCGCCTTATTACACACCCAATCTGCAGCGTCCAGCTACGTTCCCTCCCAGCGATGGCTATCAGCCTGCCTATGATCCTCTCATAGATGTGGAGCGGCAGATTCAAGCGGTGCGGCAAGTCAAAGCGAGGGCTCCCCGGGACCTCTATGTGATTGGGTCAGGGTACACTTATTTGCAGGAGTTTTTGGCTCCGGTCGCGAGTGCGGTCATTCGCGCTGGTTGGGCGGATGGTATTGGTCTTGGACGGGCGGTCCTTTCGTATCCAGCCATGCTCACCGATGCCGCCCACGGTCGAGCGGTTCAGAAGAAATTCATTTGCCGCACCTTTAGTGAGTGTACGACTGCGCCCCGGAATGGTTTGATTAGTGGCTGCTACCCCTTGGACAAGTTTTATACGGAAAGACCAGAATTTGCTCAACTCAAGGAGATTAAGAAGAAATCCGGGGTTTAAAAAGCATTGCCGTTTATCAGCCATGAAGACACTTATCTCGGATCCGAAGGAGCTTTCTCCAGACACGCCTTGGTTGGACACCACGTGGGCGTGGACGGGCGAGGAAGCGCTTGTCAATCACACGACCAAGGCGCGTTTGTGCGCGGCCGCGTTGTTGCCTTTCCGCGCCGCCAAGCCTGATTGGGAAGGCTTTTCAGCCAGTATTCGTTGGATGCAGGCGACTGCGGACCACTATGGAGTCGAGCTTGTGGTCGTCCTCAACGCGGACACAGGCTACATTTTTGACCTCGATGACGCCATGTATGCGGAGGTGCTGCATCGCTTCCGAGCGGATTTTCCGAAGGCAAAATTTATTGCCGGGGTGACGGCGCGAGGCGCTGACAACGATACGGAATTTAAGGCGGAACGCTACCGTGCCTTGCTGGATATTGTCCAAGAGCATGACAATTGCGAGGTGATGCTGATGACTTCGCGCTGGTTGAATGCACTTGGTCCGGAGCGTCGCAGGGATGCGTATTACGAGATTGCCGAGTGGTTGATTCGACCGGGAATTGTGCACGCCCTTGAACCGTCTTTTGTTCCATGGGCCACTCCTTATGAACCTTGGTTGTTGTGGCAGTTGGCTTTGCATCCAAAATTTGTCGGAGGCAAAATCAGCACCCTCGATGAGCCGCATTTTCTCTACTGGGCTGCGATGTGCCGGGACTTGGCCTTGGATTTCGCCCCGCACAGCGGCGATGATTTTGGGATCGCGACTGCGATCAAGACGGGGTTGCCGCTGCTCATTGGCGCGGCGGTGAGTGGTGCGCCTCTCATTTGTGCGGCCAAGGATATGTGGCTGACGGACGATTCCCCGGGGAAAAAGTTCAAAACAGGCACAGGCAGGTTTGATACCCGCGTCTACAAGGTGTTCGAAGCTTTTCAGTCCCTCGAAGACCAGGTGTTCCGACTTGATTCAAAGATGAGCGCTGCGGCTTACAAGCACAGCACAGCACATGTGCTCCACTTGCTGGGTCTGCTGGCTTCCCCAGAGGCGCATCCGTCCTGTAGAGACCTGCGAGGGGGTGGCGAGGCCGAGCGGATGACAGACGCCTTGCGCCGTCCACGCCGTTTGGCGGAGCGGCTTCACATCAAGTTTTAGCGGAGAAGTGGGTGTAAAAAAACGCGCCCACAATCTCTGTGGGCGCGCGTTTCAAAAATCACTCCGGAGGAGGTACGGCTAACGGATGGGGGAGAAGTCCGTCGCTTTCATGTAAACGGATTTCACGCCCTCTGGCTGGGGCAGGGTGAGGGGCCCGTTGACCTCGCTCTTGGCCTTTGCCGCGATCCATTCTGGGTCCGCTCGGAAGGAATCGAACGACTTGAGGCCCGCCTCCTTGCTCGCGTGTCCAAGCACGTATATGAGCTTGCGCGATGCACCTGCGTCGGCATCGGTGGGGGTCCAGTAGGCGATGTGGGACATTCCGTGGCGGGAGAACAGGCCGACGGTGTGGTCCCGGAAACGGCTGTTGAGTGCATCGAGTTTGCCCTCTGGCGTCGTGTAAGTACGGAGTTCAAACACGCGCTCTCCGGAGGCTGCGCCGGGCTTGATGGCCGCTGAGTAGTCCGTTGCCTTCATGAAAATCACCTCAGGCTTTTGGGCCAGAATTTTGCCTCCGGCCTCGCTGGCCTTGGCGGCGGCCAACCAGTCGGGATCCTTGCGGAAGGTGTCCCAATTGCCCGCTGCGGCCTCACGGCTTTTGTGCGCGATGACGTAAATGAGGGTGGTATCAGCGCCCTCGTTTTTTTCAATGGGAACCCAGTAGCCGATGTTTTCGATGCCGTGTTTTTCGAAAAGACGGATCGTATGGTCGCGGAAGCGGGAGAGAAGGGCGGGCAGTTTGCCCTCGTTGGTGACGTAAACCCTCATTTCAAAAACTCTCGAGTCTTCGGCGGCTAGGGAAAGGGAAGGGGCGCTGAGGCTCATGGCGGCGGCAAAGGTTGTGGCAAGCCAGTTGCGGCGGGTAAGATGGCTGATACGTTGCAGGATGGGGGTGCTCATGGGGTTGATGGGGTTGATGGGGTGCTGAGGTGCTGAGGTGCTGAGGTGCTGAGGTGCTGAGGTGCTGAGGTGCTGAGGTGCTGAGGTGCTGAGGTGCAGGGAAGGGGGGATCCGTCACTCAGCGTGGCCAGATCCCCTCGGGTTAAGTGCGTTTACTTCAGCTCTTTGTCCCAGGCGGCGATCAGTTTTTTCTCCGACTCGAAAAGTTCGTCGGTGGAGTCGAGAATTTCGATGGATTCAATCGTGTCGCCTTGTTTCACGGAGTCCACGATGTCCTGCCCTTTGGTGACCTCACCGAATACGGCGTGTTTTCCATCGAGGTGCGGCGTCGGAACGTGCGTGATGAAGAATTGGCTTCCGTTGGTGTTCGGGCCGGCATTTGCCATTGAGAAGATACCGGGCTTGTCGTGTTTAAGGGTTTTGCGGATTTCATCGGGGAAGCGATAGCCCGGGCCGCCGCTGCCGGTGCCTGTGGGATCGCCACCTTGGATCATGAAGTCCTTGATGACCCGGTGGAATTTGATGCCGTTGTAAAATCCGCGTTTTGCAAGATTTAAAAAATTGGCTGTGGTGATCGGAACTTGAGACGCAAACAAAGTGGCCTCGATAGCGCCGCGTGAAGTGGTAAGAACAATACGGATGTTTTCCATCGTGCTGAGTGTATGCAGAAAAAATACCCGAGGGGAATCATTGCGTGAAACTAGTGGATTAGTAAAAATATGCCTTCCTATGACAAAACCGTTCCTCCTCACTTTTGCTGGATGCCTCATGGGCGCCCTGCTTCCTGTTTCTGCCCAGACACCTGCCCCTGCCGATGCAAACGGCGCAGCAGCCCAACCAACTCCTCCGCCGATGAAGGAAGTGGCCGTGATTAAGACGTCCAAAGGGGAGATGACAGTCGACTTTTGGAGCGACGTTGCACCGAAAACCGTGGAAAACTTTAAGGCACTGGCCAAAAAGGGCTTTTATAACGGCACGGCTTTCCACCGTATCATCAAGGGTTTTATGATCCAGGGCGGCGATCCGAACACCAAGGATCCATCGAAGGAGGCGAGCTTTGGAACTGGAGATCCCGGCTACAAAATCAAGGCCGAGTTTAATCCCCGCAAGCACGAAGCGGGTGTCTTATCGATGGCGCGCAGCATGGACCCGGATTCCGCTGGGTCACAGTTTTTCATTTGTCTGGATGCGGCACCCAACTTGGATGGGAAGTACACGGCTTTTGGCAAACTCATCAAGGGAGATGAGGTTCTGCAGAAGATCGGCGACACTCCAGTGGTGAGCAATGGACGGGAAACAAGCAAGCCTGCGGAGCGTGTTGCTGTGGAGAGTGTTTCGATTATCAGCGTGCCCGTAAAATAGGCTGGGTCCCAGTTTCGGACCTTTTAAAAAAGGGGGGGGAAGGGCGGGTTCGGCTTGAACCGCTCTTTCCCTTTTTGTTTGCTGGAGGACTTCTCCTGTTTCGGCGCGTCGCTGATTTGTCACATTTTTTCTCACGCTTGAGCGCCCACGCGTGAGGCATTGTTGTTTTTATGTCCCATCCTAAATCGGTAAAAATCGGTCTCGTACAAACGCGCTGTGGCGCGAATGTGCAGGAGAACGTGCAGAAAGCGGTAGAGCGCACAAGAGAGGCCGCAGCGCGGGGCGCCCAAATCATTTGTCTGCAGGAACTCTTTGCATCCGTTTATTTTTGTCAGGTGGAAGACCACAAGTACTTTGCCTTGGCGGAGGAAATTCCCGGGCCTTCGACGGAGCTTTTCACTGCACTCGCCAAAGAACTCGGTGTGGTCATCATCGCATCGCTTTTTGAAAAGCGCGCCGCCGGGCTCTACCACAACACCGCGGTGGTGATAGACGCTGATGGCTCCTACCTGGGCAAGTATCGGAAAATGCACATTCCCGATGATCCGCTGTTTTACGAGAAGTTTTACTTCACCCCGGGGGATCTTGGCTTCAGGGCGTGGGATACCCGGTTTGGGCGGATTGGCGTGTGTGTGTGCTGGGATCAATGGTATCCGGAGGCAGCCCGATTAACGGCACTGCATGGAGCACAAATCCTGTTCTACCCGACGGCAATCGGGTGGCATCCATCTGAAAAGGCGCAATATGGCGAACGCCAGCACAGTGCCTGGGAGACGGTGCAGCGCGGCCACGCGATTGCAAACGGCTGCTACGTGGCGGCCCCCAACAGGGTCGGTCACGAAGCGCCCGACGGAGGGGACGGGATTCAGTTCTGGGGACAAAGTTTCGTGGCGGACGCGGCGGGCCAGATCCTCAAAAGAGCGTCTGCAGAGGACGAGGAAATCATCGTGGTGGAACTGGATTTGGACGCGCTTGATACCCAGCGCACGCACTGGCCCTTTCTGCGGGACCGTCGCATCGATGCTTACAAAGGAATTGAACAGCGTTATTTGGGAGACCGCCATGTTTGAAAAACGCGGCGCCGATGCGCCAACACCCGCCTCCCTCGGCTACAGGATGCCCGCGGAATGGGCGCCGCACGCAGCCACATGGCTCTCCTGGCCGCGTCCCGATGGCATCTCGTTTCCTGATGCCTACGACAAGGTGATGCCCGCTTTCGCGAGAATGGTCGACGCGCTCGCGGACTCGGAGCCCGTGTGCATCAACGTTTGGGACGGGGCCCACGAGGCCGACGTGCGTAGGCACCTCAGCCGCAACGGTGCGCGGGATGCCCATGTCCGGTTTTACAGGCATCCCTCCTATGAACCCTGGTGCCGCGACCACGGACCGATTTTTTTGAAACGTGGGGAGGCTCCTGAGACAGTGATTGTGGATTGGGATTACAATGCGTGGGGCGGCAAATATCCACCACACGACAAGGATGATGCCGTTCCGACGCAGATTGCTGAGCTCCTTGGTTTTCCGGTGTACGCTCCGGGAATGATTCTCGAGGGCGGTTCGATCGAGGTGAACGGAAGCGGCACATTGCTGACTACCCGGAATTGTCTGCTCAATCCCAACCGCAATCCGCATTTGACTCAGGCTCAGATTGAAGCGCGCATGCGCGACTACCTCGGAGTGCACCATTTCTTATGGCTGGGAGACGGAATCGAAGGCGACGATACGGACGGGCACATCGATGATCTGACGCGTTTTGTAAGCCGGAGCACTGTGGTGACGGTTGTGGAACCAGACGAGGAAGATCCCAACCATGTGCCTCTGAGTGAGAACCTCGAGGCGCTTGCGGGAATGTGCGTGGAGGATGGAACTCCTTTGGAGGTGAAACACTTGCCGATGCCTGCGCGTATTGACAGGGAGGGTCTGCGACTGCCGGCGAGCTACGCGAATTTTTACATTGGGAACAGCGTGGTGTTGCTGCCGGTGTTTAACGATCCTAAAGACCCTGAGGCTGTGAGGGTTTTAGAGCCCCTGTTTCCGGGGCGACGGATCGTGCCGATTGATTGTACGGAGTTGATCTGGGGCCTGGGGGCGTTCCACTGTCTGACGCAGCAACAACCGGTTTAGACTAGGGGACATGAACGAACCTGTGCAATGGCGGGCGGCGGAGTTTTCCGAGGAGAGGTTTTTCGCTTTGGGAGTTCACCGGGGGGTGGACGGAACGGTTTTCCGGAGCGGTTTTTGGGACAAAAAGTTTGAATTTTATCGGTCAATGGCAGTTTTTCTGTGTAAAGAAGCGTTTTGCGTTTGACCCAAATCCTTAACTAAAGCAACCTCCGCCCCCTTTCGCATGCGTCATACCCTTTCGGTTTTGGTAGAAAACAAGTTCGGAGTGCTCACCCGCATCGCCGGAATGTTCAGTGGTCGTGGCTTTAACATTGATACTCTCAATGTGGGGCCGACCATGGACCCGGCAACCTCACGAATGACGATTGTCGTTCGTGGAGATGATGCGGTGCTGGAGCAGGTCACCAAGCAGCTTCGCAAGCTGGTAGATGTTATTGAACTGCAAGATTTCAGCGACGACCAAAGTGTCGACCGCGAACTCGTGCTGCTCCGCGTGTGTGTCGCGCCGGAGACGCGCGGGGAAGTGATGCAGATTTGTGACATCTTCCGCGCCAAGATCATCGATGTGCAGCGCCATAACCTGTCTATTGAGGTCACTGGTGACGACAGCAAGATCAGCAAGTTCATTTTCCTGATGGAGCCCTTCGGCATTAGCGATCTGACCCGCACGGGTAAGATCGCTTTGGCGCGCAAGGCCGACTAGGCATCCGGAAAACATGCGCCGCACACCCCGATAAACATTCGTTTCAACTCAACCCCACAACTTATTCCATGGCTGTAAAAATCTACACTGACAAGGACGCTGATCTCAGCGTTTTCAAAGGCAAAACCGTGGCCGTTCTTGGATTCGGTTCCCAAGGCCACGCCCACGCTCTCAACCTCAAGGAATCCGGCGTCAAGGTCATCGTCGGCCTGTATCCTGGCAGCAAGTCCCGCAAGACAGCCGCAGAGCGCGGTTTTGAAGTGGTGGACACTGCAGAGGCGGTCCGTCGTGGCGACGTTATTTTCGTGGCGCTCCCCGACACGAAGCAGCCTGCGGCTTATGTGAAAGACATCGAACCCAACCTGAAGAAGGGCAAGACCCTCCTTTTCAGCCACGGCTTTTCGATTCATTATCACACCATCACGCCTCCTGCGGACGTGGACGTGATTCTCGTGGCGCCCAAGGGCCCCGGTCACATTGTGCGCCGTCAGTACACGGAAGGGAAAGGCGTGCCGACTCTCATCGCCGTGCATCAGAACCCCAGTAAGAAGGCGAAGAAAATTGCCCTCGCATGGGCCAAGGGAATCGGCGGCACCCGCGCTGGCGTGCTAGAAACTTCGTTCAAGGAAGAAACCGAAACCGATCTTTTCGGTGAGCAGGCTGTGCTCTGCGGCGGAACCTCCGCCCTTGTGATGGCTGGGTTCGAAACGTTGGTGGAAGCTGGATATTCTCCTGAAATGGCCTATTTTGAGTGCCTGCACGAGTTGAAGCTGATCGTTGATCTCATGAACGAGGCTGGGATCGCTGGAATGCGCTTCTCGATTTCTGAAACCGCCAAGTGGGGAGATGTCACAATCGGACCGAAGATTGTGGACGCCGGCACCAAGAAGCGGATGAAGGCAGTGCTCAAAGACATTCAGTCCGGCAAGTTTGCCAAGGGCTGGGTCAAGGAGTACGAAGGTGGCTACAAGCAGTACAATGCCCTTCTCGCAGCGGGTGAGAAACATGCGATCGAGAAAACGGGTGCAAAACTCCGCAGCCTGATGCCCTGGATTGCCAAGCGTGATCTGAAGGGAACACAGGCTTCTTACTCTAAGTAAGCGCTTGTTCGGACGACAAAAAGGCTGCGGGTCTTTACGGACTCGCAGCCTTTTGTGTTTCTGGCGCTGATTTTCCTTCTGGCGTGAGTATTTGTGGCGCGCAGGGGACGTTACTTGATCTGTCCGCTGAAGCCGTTCTTGTTGAGTGCCGCGGCAAGGTCCTTGGTATTGAAGTCACCTTCAACCTTGAAGGATGTCACGCCTTTGGCCGCGGTGTGTCCGGTGACGCCGGTGACCGAGGTGACGGCTGTTTCCACCGCTGTCACACACTTGCCGCAGCAAAGATGCACACCATCCACCGTGGCGGATTTCACCTTCGCGTCGGCGACTGCGGGAGCGACGGCGCCCTCGCCAAAGTAGCCGCTGCTCACGAGGGAGGCGACAGCCTTCTTGGCTGTGGCCTCGTCTTTGGCGGTTACCGTGACTTTGTTTTTTTCAATCTGGGCGGTGGCGCCGGAAACTTTCGTGATGGCTTCATTAATTCCTGTATCGCACTTTTTGCAGCAGTTATGAACGCCGTTGAGGACGATGGAGGAGTCGCCAAACGCAGCGAGGCTGAGAGCGAGGGAAAGGGCGGAGAAGAGGGTGGGAGTTTTCATAAATTCTCTACGATAACCCGCCAGGTGCTGAGTTATTTGCTGATTTCATAGATTTTTTTGCGGGGCGTTTTGAAATTAAGCGTTTTAGCGCAAGTGCTTTAATCTTTAAGCCAGCGTTTAAAGTGCAGGTGCGCGCAGAACTGCCTGCCTTTCATTGGCAACCAGAGAGCCATCGCCATGCGGAGTTAGGGTATGGCCCACGCTGTTTTTCTCTGGCACATGCATCAGCCCTATTACGTCAATCCGGCGTCCCAAACAGCGATGATGCCGTGGGTGCGCTTGCATGCTGTGAAGGGTTACCTGGACATGATTTCCACGGTCGCGGAATTTCCCGACTTGCGGGTGAATTTCAACCTGACTCCTGTTCTGCTGCTTCAGATTGAGGAACTCGCCGAAAACAGGGTCACTGATCTGTGGATGGACTGGGCTCGAAAACCCGCGGCGCAACTGGACGAACACGAGCGTCTGGCGCTGCTAGAGAATTTTTTTAAGATCCACTGGGATAACTTGATCAAACCGTTTCCGCGCTATTGGGAACTCCTCAATAAGCGGGGACTCGCGTTTGAGCGGGAGGAGGTGCGCAGGGGGATTCGCTATTGGACCAATCAGGATTTCACGGATTTACAAACGTGGTTCAACCTCGCGTGGTGCGGTTATACGGCGGAGCAAATGTTCCCGGAGCTTTTGGTCCTGAAGAAAAAAGGGCGTTGTTTTACAGAGGAAGAAAAGTGCCGGGTTCTCGAAATACATCAGAAGATCCTCGCGAAGATCATTCCCCTGTATCGAGAGGCCGAGGAACGCGGACAAATCGAGATCACCACAACGCCCTTTTTTCACCCGATTTTGCCTTTGGTTTACGACAGCGATTTTGCAGGAAGGTCCATGCCGGGGCGCGTATTGCCGAAGCGTTTTCACTGGCCTCAAGATGCCTTGGCACAGTTGAGAATGGCTGTGAGCCAGCATGAAAAGATGTTCGGGAGGGCGCCTCGTGGGCTCTGGCCGAGCGAGGGTTCTATTGCGCCCGAACTGGTTCCGCTCATGCGGGCTGCGGGTATTCAGTACTTTTGTTCGGACGAAGAAAACCTGTTTCAGTCATTGGCGCGGGATCCGTCTTTTCTGAAGGTCAGAGTGGATCATTTGGAAATGTTTCAAGGCTGGAGAGTGGAGCACGCCGGGGCATCCGTGCAGGCCGTGTTTCGGGAGAAACCGCTCTCTGATTTTATTGGGTTCATGGCCGCCAAAAACCGCCCTGAGGAAGCGGCTGCTTATTTGCTCTTTCACCTGCGCAACATCGCCAACGCATTACCCGAGGGCAGGGGAGTTGTGCCGTTGATACTCGACGGGGAGAACGCCTGGGAGACTTTCAATGATGGAGGGCAGAGTTTTTTGAGGGCTCTTTACGGCGGTTTGCTGCGGGAAAAAACACTCCAAACAACAACGATCGAAGCGTATTTAAACCTCGAGCCACCTGTAAAAACCGTACATCTCCTCCACACGGGTTCGTGGATCTCGAGCAACTTCGACATTTGGATTGGCGAAGATGAGGAGAACCGTGCTTGGGACTTGTTGGGGGAAACCCGGTTGTTTCTGCAGCGTAAAATGGAAGGAGGGCTTCTTTCGAAAGAGCAGAAGGAAGCCGCGTTGTTGGAGATTTATGCCGCTGAAGGCAGTGACTGGTTTTGGTGGTACGGTCCCGATTTCAGCACTGAAAACGATGCGCTTTTTGACGACCTGTTCCGGCAGCACCTCAAAAATGTGTATACCCTTTGTGAGGAACTGCCTCCAGCGCGTTTAGAGGAGCCAATTACCGCAACGCGCGTGGCTCCCCTCTACACACTGCCGGAGCGTCCAGTCACCCGCCAATTAACGGGCAGGCGGTTCTCTTTTTTTGACTGGATCGGAGCTGGCTGTTACGTGGCCGGCAGTGAACAGGGTGCCATGTACCGCTCGGGACGCATTTTAAAGCAGTTCTTTTTTGGCAATGACATCGAATTTCTTTATCTGCGTTTAGATCCTTTGCAGTGGGAGAACATGTCAGTGCGGATTGAGTTCCACGGCCGTTGTTCGGGGGCGCTCGAGCTGGATCATCTGGAAAGAAGCGGTTTGGGGTGTTTTGTATGGGCCGGCGCAGACGGGTCGCGCGTCGAACACCTCGGGCGGGCGGCTGGGGACGTTATCGAATTGGAGGTTCCCCTCGCCCTTTTGGGCTTAACTGGAGACGAAGAGGTGCGTTTTCAAGTGAAAGTCTATGAGGGAGGGCTGGAGCGTGAATGCTACCCTGAAAAAGTTCCTGTCGAGTTTAAGCTCACGCTGCGTGAACACGCGCTCGAGCATTGGATGGTCTGAGGAACGCCAGCTTACCCAAGCTGCGGCACGCTCGATTTCGATTTCAGCCCCGGAGAAGCGGGCGGGCGTCATTTTCCGGGCGTTATCGCTGTTTCTGAGATTGCCGCCCGCCCCATTCTTCCCTTTTGATATACCCCCCTCGGCTTTTAGCTGCGGCTTTTCTCACATGAAACTTTTCATCCCCGGTCCCGTTCAAGTCTCTGAAAAAACCTTTGACGCATTCTGCAAGCCCATGATCGGGCATCGCAGCAATGATTTCAAAAAATTATACGGGATTATTCAACCCAAGCTGCAGGAGCTTTTTCAAACAACCCAGCCGGTTTTTTTATCCACTTCTTCGGCTTGGGGCGTCATGGAGGGGGCCATTCGCAATTTGGTCGGAGCCGGGAAGGTTCTTAATTGCATGTGCGGCGCTTTTTCCGACAAGTGGTTGGACGTCTCCAAGCGTTGCGGCAAAGAGGCCGTGGGGCTTCAAGTGGAGTGGGGGCAACCAATACGGGGCGAGCAGGTGCGCGAGCACCTGAAACAGGGCGGTTTTGATGCCGTCACTCTCATCCATAACGAGACCTCCACTGGAGTCATGTCGAATATCGCCGAAATCGCGGAGGTCCTCCGTGATTTTCCTGAAGTGCGCTTTATTGTGGACAGTGTTTCGTCGTTTTCGGTTGTCCCCATCGCCATGGATGCGCTTGGTATTGACGTTCTTTTGACGGGTTCACAAAAGGCGCTCGCGATGCCTCCAGGCCTTGCCCTGTTTGCCGCGAGTACACGGGCCATGGAACGCGCTGCTACGGTCAAAGGTCGCGGCTACTATTTTGATTTTATCGAGTTTCAAAAAAACCAAGCCGAGGACATGACTCCCTCGACTCCCTCGATTTCACACATTTACGCGCTGCAGTCGAAGTTGGAGGATATTTTTAGCGAAGGAATCGCCGCCCGGCACGCCCGGCATGCCGCCACCAACGATCTGGTTCACGAGTGGGTGCGCTCCCGTGGGTTTGACTTTTTCGCGCCCGAAGGCTTTCGCTCCAAGTCCTTAACCTGTGTTGCCAACAACCGGGATATCGACGTGGCTGCGCTTCTCTCCAATCTCAAGAGCCGACATGGCTTTATTATTGACGGCGGATACGGTAAACTCAAGGGCAAGACCTTCCGCCTGTCCAACATGGGTGATGAAACAATTTCCTCCGTCGGCGAACTGCTTGGCGCCTTGGATGATTGTCTCACGGCATGATTATTTTCCAGTTCCGTTCTCACCCCAGCCAAACCTCAAACTAAAAACACCATGTCAGTACTCGTAGGAAAACAAGCCCCGCATTTCAGCGCTCCCGCAGTGATCAATGGAGGAGAATTTGTCTCATCGTTCTCTCTGGACCAGTTTCTCGGAAAGAAAAACGTGATCCTGTTTTTTTATCCCAAGGACTTTACCTTTGTATGCCCCACGGAATTGCATGCCTTTCAGGAAAAGCTCTCGGAGTTTGAAAAACGCCACACGGCGGTGGTGGGGGTTTCCACGGACACCGAGCAGTGTCATTGGGCCTGGCTGCAGACTCCCAAGAACCACGGTGGTATCGAAGGCGTTAAATATCCGCTGGTTGCAGACGCCAATAAAACAATCTCGAATGCCTACGACGTTTTGAATGGCGAATTTGGGGTGGACGACGACGGACGCCTCACTGCGAGCTCGGAAATGATCGCCTACCGGGGACTCTTTCTGATTGATAAAAATGGAGCGGTTCGCCATCAGCTGGTGAATGATCTTCCGTTGGGCCGGAGCGTCGACGAGGCGTTGCGTTTGGTGGATGCACTCACGTTCTTTGAAACCCACGGCGAAGTGTGTCCGGCAAACTGGGCGCCAGGAAAGGATGGCATGAAAGCGGATCATGCCGGCGTCGCGGCATACCTCTCCAAACACTAGGCCGTGAATCTGCCGCCCCCACTGTCTCTGTTGGCGTCCTCCGGCGCCGGTCTCTCAAGCGAAGACGTTGGTCAATTGGTCGCTCAAGGGTGTCCTCTGGAGGATTATCGCGGCAAACGCGTGGTCCTGATCATTCCAGACGCCACGCGGACGTGCCCAGTGGGACAACTTTTTCAGCTCCTTCACGCGCACCTCGGGGCGGCGGTGCGCGCTCTGGACGTGATGGTTGCCTTGGGAACACATCAACCCATGAGCGAGGAGGCTATCTGCGAGCGCCTCGAGATTTCTCTCGAACAGCGGCGTTCCCAGTACGCGGCGGTGGCCTTCCACAATCATGAGTGGGACAATCCGGCTGCACTTCGCAGGATAGGAGTGATTGGACGCGAGGAAATTAACGCGTTGAGCGGCGGCTTGTTTGCGATGGACGTACCGGTTGACATCAATGAAAAGGTCCTCGGGTACGACCGTATTATTATCTGCGGTCCCGTGTTCCCGCATGAAGTTGTCGGTTTTTCCGGAGGCAACAAATATTTGTTCCCGGGGGTCAGTGGACCCGAGATTTTGAATTTTTTCCACTGGCTTGGTGCGGTGGTGACGAACCCGATGATTATCGGGAACAAGTGGACACCTGTGCGAAAAGTGGTCGACCGCGCTGCGGCTTTGGTGCCCGTGCCCAAGACTTGCCTGGCCATGGTGGTGGATCATGGACAGTTGGCCGGCCTGTTTTGTGGCTCTCCCGAGAGCGCTTGGGACGGAGCGAGCGAACTTTCTCGGAAGCTTCACATTGAATACAAGGAGAAGCCCTTCCACACCGTTCTCTCGTGCGCTCCCAAAATGTACGACGAACTTTGGGTGGGTGGGAAGTGTATGTACAAGCTTGAACCGGTGGTCGCAGATGGCGGCGAGTTGATTATTTACGCACCGCACATCCATGAAATCTCGCTCACTCACGGGGATCTCATCCGTGAAGTTGGCTACCATTGCCGAGACTATTTCTTAAAGCAGTGGGACCGTTTCAAGGACTATCCCTGGGGCACAATAGCCCACTCGACGCACGTGCGCGGGATAGGCACTTTCGAAAACGGGGTCGAGCAATGCCGTGTGCGGGTGACTCTTGCTACAGGAATTCCCGAAGAGGTATGCCGCGCTATTAATCTCGGCTACAGGGATCCTTCCACCATTAATCCCGCCGATTATGCCAATCGCGAGGAGGAAGGGGTTTTGTACGTCCCAAAGGCTGGGGAAATGCTGTATCACTTGCGGGAGCGACCGGAGTGGGCCAGGGAGATGTAGATGCCTGGAGTCTGGTAGGGTGCGAGAGCATCAAGGCCTTGTGTTTTGACTGTTGTCACCTCCGATAGTGGGGCGCACTCGAACCGTGGGATTAAAATCAAAAGGCGTCGGGTGCGGGAGTTCGGGGCGGACTACGGCAAGTTTGCCGCCTTTGATGGGGCCCAGTTACCTTCCGCAGATTGTCTCTTGCGTCATCTGCTGAGTTTGAGTTCCCTTTCTGTCTGTCCCAGGCCGCAAAAAAACGCGCTGAGGGGAATCCCCTTCAGCGCGTTTTAGTTTTGGCTTATTTTTTTGGTCGGACTACTTGGCGTATCCTTCTTTCGCCGAACCGTCTGCGTTTAGGTTGTTGGTGGCCCAGAGAACCCCGCGGGCGACAAAGTTCAAGTACCGTTCATCAGAGACGGTGTCATTGTTGTGGCCGATCGTGTTGCTGAACACGCGGGTCTTGCCCTTGTAAATGTTCGTCCACGCGGTGACGAAATCCATTTCCTTCTCAGAACCGTCCTTATTGCGGACCAATTGTTTACCGCGGGTGATGGGTTTTGCGGTGTCGAATACTTTCACATTGTTGTAGAGCTCCTCCTTCATCGTGGTCCAATCGGGGAGATTTTTGGAAAGAGCATCGTTTTTTTCAAGGTGGCTGATGCTGATGGGTTCCTGCGGACCGTGGCCGCTGGATTGCAGTCCGAGATACTCGAACCAGAGCCCGTGCGGAGTGCCAAACTCAGCAGGTTCACTGGCACTGCCAATGCGGTAACAGTGCATGGCGCAGTGCAAATTCACGCCGGGGATTCCGTCGATATGGGGTTTGAGCACACCCTTGATCACTTCCTCATCGTTGATTCCCGCCGCGCACTCGTCGTGGATGACAAGATCATAACCCTTCGCATAGTCAGGGTTTCCGTAGATCGCCAACGGGGGCTTCGTGCTCTTGTCGTCAGTGTGCACCTGCACAACCTCTGCGTTTAGGCGGCTCTCAAGCCCACCCTTGAGGATGTCTTTCTGCTTTGGGTAGTCGTGGCAGCAACCTCCGGTGATGAGAAGAATGCGAAGGGGCTTTGGCGCTTGCGCCTGTGCGCTCGAGAGTAGAACTCCCAGCGAGAGGAGGAGGGAATAAACGATTTTCATAGGTGGAGGTAGAGCAGACACGCTCTGTGTACCTTCTATCAAGCTGTCATCTCGAAAGATTATTAGGTCTCCGAAGTCTCGTCTCGACACTCTGCGTTCCGGAGGCTTCGATCATTGCCTCATGAGCACGCTTTGGGATCGCTTTCAACAGTATCATCTTTCGCATTCAGGATTGGGTGTTTGGCTGGACGTTTCACGAATGGGTTTCACCAGCGATTTTCTCGCCCGCATGGAAGGACCAGCACGGGCGGCTCTCCAGTCCATGGCCTCCCTGGAGGCGGGCGGCGAGGCCAACCCAGACGAACATCGCATGGTCGGTCATTACTGGCTGCGAAGTCCAGAAATGGCCCCGGCGGAGGATTTGAGCGAGACCATCCGGAGCACGAATGCGTCGATCCGGCGGTTTGCTGGACAGGTGCATGAATCCGGCGAGTTCACAGATGTGCTGGTGATCGGGATCGGGGGTTCGGCTCTCGGGCCGCAGTTCATTTCCGACGCTCTTGGGACGAGCGAGAATCCGATTCGCTTGCACTTCTTGGACAACACGGATCCGGATGGAATTGACCGCGTTTTTGACGGGTTGCAGGGACGTTTGGACCATACTTTGAGTGTGGTGATTTCAAAGTCGGGGGGCACCAAGGAAACGCGCAACGGGATGCTTGAGGCCAAGCGCCAGTATGATCTTGCTGGGGTTCCGTTTAGTCCGCGCGCTGTCGCTGTCACCGGGGAGGGGAGCGAGTTGGATGCTTATGCAATCGCCAACGGCTGGCTGGCGCGTTTTCCGATGTGGGACTGGGTTGGGGGGCGTACATCAGTCATGAGCGCTGTGGGGATGGTGCCCCTGATTTTGCAAGGCATTGCGATGGAGCGTTTACTGGAGGGCGCGGCGGAAATGGATGTCTGGACGCGCACTCAGGAGCCGCTCAAAAATCCAGCGATGCTGCTGGCGCTCATGTGGCACTACGCAGGCAACGGGAAGGGGGAAAAGGACATGGTGGTGCTGCCTTACAAGGACCGCTTGGTTTTGTTTTCAAAATACCTGCAGCAGTTGGTGATGGAATCTCTCGGGAAACGTCATGACCTGGGAGGCAAAGAAGTGCACCAGGGCATTGCGGTTTATGGAAACAAGGGCTCAACGGACCAGCACGCTTATGTACAGCAACTTCGGGATGGAGTTCATAATTTCTTCGTCACGTTTGTGGAGGTTCGCAAGGATCGATCCGGCACAGGATTTGACGTTGAGCCAGACACGACGACTGGCGACTATTTGCAAGGTTTCCTGCGGGGAACCCGGTCCGCTTTGTTCGAGAGCGGACGCGAGTCGATCACGGTCAGTTTGCCTGAGGTAAGCCCTGAAAGTGTGGGGGCCTTGATTGCCTTGTATGAGCGTGCAGTGGGTTTTTATGGCGCGCTGGTGAATATCAACGCGTACCATCAGCCTGGTGTTGAAGCCGGAAAGAAGGCTGCCACAGCCGTTTTGAAGCTGCAGCACAAGGTTCTTGAAGCATTGAAGAAAGAGTCCCAAAGCGCCTCGGAAGTTGCGCAGGCTCTGGGGGCCGACGCTGAGGATGTCTATCATGTGCTGCAGCATCTCGCGGCGAACAGGCCCGCGGTGTGCTTGATTGCCGGCGGCAGTCCCCAGTTTGATCGCTTCAGTCTCACTGCATAAACCAAGCATGCCTCAGGCGTTACATGAATCAGGTGGGGGCTCGGAAGGTGGGTTGGAAACGATACCAGTGCATCTTCTTGAATCCTTTTTGAGACAGCTTTCCCATGATGTCCGGAATGACCTCAACGCAATGGAGTTGCTCGTTTCCTATGTCGAATATGAGAAGTCCGACGGGGACGTCGGAAATGCCCTCAAACAGTTGCACGATGCGGTCCGCTATGGAGCGCGCCGGATGCTTCGTGTTTCCAGGGCGGTTCAAGTTCCTGATGTCGAATACATTCCGTACCCCGTTGATATTTTCTTGGAGGACCTGAGGGAACGGGTGGAGACGGAACGTCCTGAACTGGCCCGTCGCCTCGTGTGGGAACGCTGTGATTCAAGGGACGTGGCATTGGTAGATGCGGGTCTGGTGTTGGAAGCGTTTGTGGAACTGCTGGATAACGCAACCGCATTTTCATCAAGCGAGACTTCCGTGCATGTGAAGGTGGAGTCCTGCGATGCAGGGGCGAAGTGGACCATTTCCCAGCATGCGTCTGAATGTCCTCCGGGGCATGAGGGGTGGGGGCGTCTGCCTTTGGTGAGTACGCGGCGGAGCCACTACGGGCTTGGACTGTGTTGGGTACGCCGCGTTTTGAAGGCGCATCGCGCAACGATAGTTTTTGTTTATCACGCTGCAGAACAGAAGCTTGCGACAGAAGTTGTGTTTGCTGTCCAGTCATGAGTGTGGACCCCTCCAAGGTTTTGGTCATCGACGACGAGCGTCCGGTGCTCATGACTCTGGAGGCTCTATTGCAGCGCCGAGGATTTATGGTGCAAACGGCGTCCAGCGCAGCCGCGGGCATACAGGCTGCGGGGCGATGGAAACCCGATTTGGTTCTGCTGGACCTTGGACTCCCAGATGCGGACGGTCTGGATGTGCTGCGTGAGTTGCGTACACAGCTTCCGAGCGTGCAGGTGCTTATTCTCACTGCAAACGATTCCCTGGCGAATGCCATCCAGTCGATCAAACTGGGTGCTTTTCATTTTGTGAGTAAGCCATACGCGCCTGAGGAGTTATTGAGTTTGATGGGACGGGCGCTTGAGAAGCGTCGGTTGGAGCGGGAAACCGCTGTTTTGAGGGAGGAAAGCGAGCGATTGGTGAGGCGGTTGGCGGAGGCTGAGGACCGGAGTGCACCCGTGTTTCATAGCAGGTGTATGAGGCAGCTCGAGGACCTTTTAAAACGCGTGGCTCCTACGGACGCCAATGTATTGTTGCTTGGAGAGAGTGGGGTGGGGAAGGAGGTGTTGGCAACGCGAATTCACGCGATGAGCAGGCGTGCCGACCGTCCGATGGTGAAGTTAAACTGTGCAGCTTTTCCAGCAAATATGATTGAGGGGGAGCTGTTTGGGTATGTGAAAGGCGCCTTCACAGGAGCTGTCGCAGATTTTCCGGGCATGGTGTCCGAAGCGCAGGGGGGAACCTTGTTTTTGGACGAAGTGGCGGAAATGCCGCCTGATTTACAGACCCGTTTTTTGCGGGTGTTGCAGGAGCGCGAATATCGGCCGCTGGGCAGCACTCGCACTGTAAAGTCGGATTTTCGTCTGGTTGCTGCGACGAATCGTCCTGTGGCGGAGGCGGTTCGGACCGGCGCTTTGCGGCAGGATTTATACTACAGGTTGAACACGTTTCAGGTGGACATTCCACCGTTGCGTGAGCGTCGGGACGACATTCCCGCCCTCGTCCAACGGTTTGTGAACCAGTTTTCTGCGCGCCATGGGTTGCCTTTGCCAAAGGTTCTCCCGGAAGCGCTGGAACGACTGCGGGTGCACTCGTGGCCTGGAAATATTCGTGAGCTTCAGAACGCCATCGAATATGCCGTGGTTTTGGCAGAGGCGGGGGGTATTGGAGTCAAACAGCTGCCGGCGGATTTACAAGCAGCTCCTGCGTACCATAAGGCGCTTGAGGGCACGGGCGCATCCTTGGACCTGGAGTCTCGAGAGCGACAGACGGTGCTCCAAGTTTTAATCGACACCAAAGGCAACAAAAAACGGGCTGCAGAAATTTTGGGAATCCAGCGTCCCACATTGTACGCCAAACTCAGGCGCTACGGCGTGCACTGAACTTGTGGCCGGAGTTGAGGAATGAGAAAGGGCGTGGAGGAACTGGGCCGGGTGGAGGGATGTAGAGTTTTTCCTCGGCGTTAGAACTCCAGCTTTGGGAGGATTTTTTCCACCTTCTGCGCGGGGGGCACTGGCATCGTATCGCTGGGGCGCACTGCTTGTACTTTGGGCACTTCAGCCTGCTGCTGAGCGGGGTCTTTATTGTCGGGAATCTTGTTGTCGAGTGGGGCCGCATTTCCGCTCGCCTTGAATTGTTTAAGAGCGCGGGCGGCCTGTTCTGAGCGCGCCGAGTAAAAGGGATCTTCGCCAACTACGGTTGGAGATTTGAGGGCAATGGCAGTGACGGTACTGAGATCGACGGCCACCTCGACCTTGGGTTGAGCCCCGTCTTCTCCGGAATGACGCTTTGGCCGCTTGGGGCCGTGGACGTCACACGTCTCTTCAGGCAGCGGCATTTGTTTGGCGCTCAGCCAAACCTCCCTTTGCGTCGAGGTTTGAACTCCGTCCGCTCCGGTTTCGACACATGCGGGCAGCAGTGAATAGCCGGACTTGGCGCAGATGCGGCACTTGTGCAGGTCGCTGGGACGGACGAAAGGTTTTGGCGGATATTTTTCAAACGAGGCATTCATCACCTCAGCCCAAACGGGAAGGGCGATTTCGCTGCCAAAAGCGCCGTAATAAATGGGGGTTCTTGCTTTGTCAAAACCGGCCCAAACCCCACACGTGAGTTCACTGGAATAACCGAGGAACCAGACGTCGGTGAAGTCGTAAGCCGTTCCCGTCTTTCCGGCCAAGGGGAGTCTCTTTAGCCCGTAATTCGTGAACGCCCGTCCTCCGGTGCCGTCGCTCAGCGCGGCGCTTAGGCACTCCGTAATTTGAAATGCGGTTGAAGGCCGCAGCGCTTTTTCGCGGGATGTCGTTTCCTTAAAGATCGAGCGTCCTGCGTTGTCCTCGATCCGGTCGATGAGAAAGGATTTTCCCGGCCTCGAACCGTCTCCTGAAAAGGACGTGTAAGACAGGGTCATTTCTTGCAGAGACATTTCTGTGCTTCCTAGAAAAGTAGCAGGATAAGCTCTTGGCTGGCTTTGGATTCCAGCGGCTTTGGATGTCGCCGCCACTGCGTCAATAGAGGCTTTGAGGTCGCTTCCAATCAGCATTCCCAGCCGGACTGTGGCTGCATTTTTGGACTTCACCAGAGCGTTCTGCGCCGTAACCATTCCTTCAAATGGCGTGTTGGATTCTTCTCTCGCCCATTCCCCCAAGATGCCGCTTGTGCCGCCAATCATCACTTTGCGGTTGTCCATCACGGAGTCCTGAACCATCGACCACGGATGCAGGCCACTCTCAAAGGCAGCGGCATACACAAGGGGCTTGAAGGAGCTGCCCGGGGGCTTTTTGGCCTGGGTGACGCGGTTAAATTCGCTATGCTGGACATCCCGCCCGCCCACAATGGCGCGGATCGCTCCTGTAGTGTTGTCTAAAACAACCACAGCTCCCTGTAGATACTCGGGTTTAGGGGGCGGTTCTTCAGCCCCCGCAGCCACTCTCCTTTTCCAAGCGCGATACAAGGGATCAAATGTTTCGTAGGTTTGTTTGTCCTTAAATTCAGCGCGACGCTCCATTGCTTCGAGTTGCTTTTGGAGCGCGGCCTCAGCTTTACGCTGCAGGCCAAGGTCTATTGTCGTGTAGATTCGGTACCCTTCGCTGAAGGCGTTTTCGAGTCCGACGAGCTTGGACATTTGAGCGGACACCATTGCGGCGAAGTAGCTCTCTTGAAGGATCGACTTCTTGTTTTTGATAATCGGATCCTCCTCAAGCGCAAACTTGTAGGCTGCATCATTGAGAACTCCGAGTTCGTGCATTCGGAAAAGGACGTGGTTGCGGGAGTCGACACAGGCTTTACGGTTACGCCAAGGGGAAAGCTGGTTGGGGCTTCGAAGGAGTCCGGCCAACATTGCGGATTCAGCGGGGCTAAGGTCCTTGCCACTTTTTCCTAAGTAACCTTGCGCAGCCGCTTCCGCTCCGTAAAAGCCAGAGCCAAAAAACACACGGTTGAGATAAAGCTCAAGAATTTGTTCCTTGGTCAGACGGTTTTCGATCTCCCACGCCACAAACATTTCAAGCACTTTACGGCGTATTGAGCGGTCTTTGCTGGGGAGTTCTTCGGTGAAGGTATTCCTCGCCAACTGCTGGGTGATGGTACTGGCGCCTTCACGTCCTTTCCTCGCCCGCAAATTGCGGGTGACTGCCCGCGCAACGCCGTAATAATCCACACCGTGATGGCTGAAAAAGCGGGAGTCTTCCGCGGAGACCACGGCTTGCTGAAGGGATTTCGCCAGTTCGCTCAGAGGCTTCTCGTCCCTGTTTTTGATGAAAATGCGCCCAATCGGTTCTCCGTTCCGGTCCAGAATAACGCTCGCGGATTCCATTTCCTTCAAGCGCCGGTAATCCAGCGAGCGCGCCTTTACCTTCCAGGATCCGTACAGCCAGATCCCAGCGCCCGCACCAAGAAGGGAGAGTCCCGTCACGACTTTGAGGGAGAAGAAAACGATGCTGCGAAGGCGTGGGCGGTTTCTGCGCTGGTTTGGCAGTGGAGTCATGAGAGTGAGGCCGAAAGCTTCAGTTTTCTTTGGTGGATCGCAACTTCAAAGAGCGAGTCTGTAAGTTTATTCGGAACCGCGTGGCTCCCAAGCCCAAATCAGCGGTCAAGATGAGCCGGCCCATCGCTCACCATAGCGACGGAATTTTCCTAGCCTCTGAAGACGAGGGAAAACACATTTAATCCGCAGAGACAGGTTGACTGTTGCATCCATTGACTAGATTGAGGCATCTTACCATCTCCATGAAACTCCACCCTCTGGTGATCAACACACTGTTGTTGTGTATATTTTCGTCTTCCGGTTCGGCGGCACCGCAGACGCCCAAGATTTCTCCCGTGGAATCTAATTTAGCCGCGAAGGAAAATCAGGCAGTCGGTATGTCCGGGCGGCGGCGTCAACTGGAGGGCAAGTTAGAGTTGGGGGAGGCGGTCAACCTCGCGCTTAGACAGAATCCGGAGGTGCTCTTGGGGTTGCGAGAAATAGAAAGAAAATACGGGGAGGTGATTGAAGCTCGTGCACAGGCGCTTCCTCATGTGGCACTTAATCCGTATTTCCAGCAAAAAGACAGGGCGCTGCTTTCCGGTTTTGGGAACCAGAACAAGTCGTGGAACATCGCTCTTGAGGTGCGTCAGACTTTGTACGCTGGGGGGGCGGTGAATGCCGGTATACGCTCGGCAAAAGCATCTCGGGACGCGGCGTTCTACTCCGTGCGAGACACTCTTGACCAAGTGGTGAGCAAAGTGCGGCAGCAGTTCGCGCAAGTGCTTGCAACAAAATCCTTGATTGGTGTTGCCGAAGAGTCTGTCGAGTTGGCAAATGAGCAACTCAAAGACGCGACAAACCGGTTTCAGGCGGGCACGGTTCCCAGATTCAATGTGTTGCGGGCGGAGGTCGAAGTGGCCAGTGTAAAGCCGGGGCTGATTCGTGCGAAAAACGACCATTTGATCGCACAGTTGCAGCTGGCCAAGACCCTTGGCTTGGATGCGTCAGAGACAGGCAAACCAACTTTTGTTTGCGTGGGTGACTTACAGGTCAGTGGGCGTCCCTTGGGGCTTTCTGAATCCCTGACGCTTGCCAAGGCTCGTCGTGCGTCGCTTAAGAGTAAGCGTGAGGATATTTTGGTTCAGAAAGAAAAGGTGGCCATGAAGATGGCGGGATATAAGCCGAAGATAGACGCCACTGCGGGATATCAAGTCACGAGTAAAAACTCAGAGAAGCTCGAGGAAACCGTTCACGGCTATTTTCTCGGCGTCAATGGGAGTTGGAAGATTTTCGACAGTTTTGAAACCACCGGCCAAGTCGCGCAAGCGAAGTCCGACATGCAGAAAGCCTTGATTTCTTACGAGGATGAAGTGCAAAAGGTGGAACTCGAAGTGCAGCGGGCTTTCGCGGACCTTCAGCAGTATAAAGAGACGATTGAAAGTCAGCAGCAGAATGTGAAGCAGGCTGTGGAAGCTCTGCGCTTGGCTCAGGAGCGTCTTTCCGCGGGAGCAGGCACTCAGCTGGAGGTGCTTGATGCGCGAGTAGCGCTCACCCGCGCAAGGACCACTGAACTGCAGGCCCGCTCAGATTACGTTCGCTCTCTTGCGGATTATGACCGCGCCACTGCAACGGACACCGTGTACGCCGAGTCGTTTAAGGATCCTCTCTCCCAGTTGGAGAAAAAAGTGCTGCGTTTCAAGCCGGTTGATCTCTTTAAGCCGTGAGGGGTGAGAAGGAATCCATCGCTTGGTCGAATGCTCCTACGAAGGTGGCTGCGGAGCGTTCGCCGGTGCTCGATGGCAGTGGTGTCATTCATGCGTTGGCTCTGCGTCAGCCTGGAGTGGATGTGGGGCTTGAGAGGGCCGAGGCCATGCGAAGTCTGGCGCCCTTCTACTTGGATCTTCGTCTTGAATTGGGAGTGGGAAGTCGTCGTTTTTGTACGGCGGAGCAGGTGCATGGGGCGGAAATAGCTGTGGTGGATGCTCAAACAGAGGGCGTTTGCGCGGGTGTTGACGGTTTGCTCACCCGTGACCCTTCGGTGTGTCTTGGGATCTTCACGGCGGACTGTTGTGCTGTTTTTTTAGTGGATAGTGTGCGGAGAGCCATTGGCCTGCTGCACTCAGGGGCCAAGGGGACGCGGTTAGGAATCACTAGTGCTGCGATCGCGCAAATGCAGCAGGAGTTTGGGACGGAGGCGGCGGACCTTGTGGCGGTGTTGAGTCCTTGCATTCGTCCTCCCTTGTACGAAATAGATTTCGCGGCGGAAATTCGCCGGCAGTGTTCGGTTGCGGGAGTGAGGAGGGTTTTCGATTCGGGAGCGTGTACTGGTAGCGACTTGAGAAAATACTATTCGTATCGACTAGAGCGGGGGAAGACAGGAAGACTAATGGCGCTTCTGGCCCTTTGCTGAGGGGGACGCAGAACTTGTGGCGTGCTCACAGGATTCTGGATGAGCCGCGGCGGTTTGTTGTTTGTTTTTGCCGCCTAAAGGGATGCTTCGACAGGATCCGATGGGCCGGTGGTTTAAATCGCGCGCGAAAGCCGGAATTAAACGCCCCTTGGATTGCGTTTCACTCTCAAAACAGCGAAGCTGACTTTTAAACGCTTTATGCTTCAGAAATCCAAAGAGGACGTTATCGAACTACTCGAATCCATCGCCCGCCTGCTTGAACTCAAAGGCGAGAATGTGTTTAAAATTAGAGCGTATACCAATGCCGTCCGCACTTTGGAGACCTTCAGTGGCGACTTCAACCTGCTCTTGGAAGAAAAACGGCTTGGAGAAATGGGGGGAATTGGCAGCGCGCTGGAGGACAAAATTACTGAATTCGCCGCGACGGGCGTGTTGCCTTATTTTGAGAACCTCAAAGCTGAATTCCCTGCCACATTGTTTGACCTTTTTGAGTTGCAGGGATTGGGTCCCAAAAAAATAAAGGCGCTGTGGGAGGAGCTCAATATCACCACAGTCGAAGCGCTGGAAGCTGCTTGCAAGGAGGGGCAGGTTGCATCGCTTAAAGGGTTTGGAGCGAAAACAGCCGCAAATATTCTAACCAGCATCGAGGCGCGCAAGCAATACGCTGGATCGTTTCGGTTTGGAGATGTCGCCGCGGTTGCCGAGGTTTTACTCGAAGAAATCAAGGGGCTATCCGGGGTGCTCCAGGCATCCATTGCAGGTTCTTACAGGCGCAGGAAAGAGGTCGTGCATGATCTGGACTTTCTGGTTGCCACCCGTGAACCCGTGGCCGTGGCCGAGTTTTTTGTGACGCATTCTTTGGTGGAAACCATCCTCGCCCACGGTGCTACAAAATCCAGTGTGCGGCTCAAAACGGGAATTCAGGCGGATTTGCGAGTGGTGACACCGGAGCAGTATCCCAGTGCCCTCAATTACTTTACAGGTTCCAAAGAACACAATATCGCACTGCGGAGCCGCGCGCTCGCGCGCGGATGGACACTCAATGAGTATCGTCTGGGGCCCGATGAAAAGACCAGGATCACGCCCGAGCCCATTCCGGCCATCCATACCGAGGCAGATCTATACAGGGCCCTTGAACTGGATTACATAGAGCCGGAGTTGCGCGAGGATCGGGGCGAAATAGCAGCCGCCGCCGCGCATCAGTTGCCGCAGCTCATTCAGTTGGAAAATCTGCGCGGCGCCTTTCACAATCACACGACGTCCAGCGATGGACGGTCCACTCTTGAAGAAATGGCGCAAGCAGCTCAGGAACTTGGGCTGCAGTATCTTGGGATTTCAGACCATTCGGTCTCCTCCTTTCAGGCGCATGGTCTTGAGACCTCCCGTTTGCTCGAGCAGGTGGCCAGGATCGCCGAATTGAACCGGGAGTTCGGTCCCGAGTTCCGGCTGTTTTCTGGAGTCGAGTGCGACATTCTCAAGGACGGTTCTCTGGATTATCCGGATGAAGTTCTGGCGCAACTCGACTATGTTGTGGCATCCGTGCACGCCTCGTTCTCCCAGCCGCAGGCGGAGATGACAGCGCGGCTGATTAAGGCCATCTCAAATCCGCATGTCACTATGCTTGGGCACATGACGGGGCGCCTGCTTTTGAGTCGCGATGCCTACGCTCTGGACATCCCGGCCCTCATTGAAGCCGCGGCCGAGACTGGCACCCTCATTGAACTCAATGCCAATCCCCGGCGTTTGGACATGGACTGGCGCTGGTGGCCGATGGCAAAAGAGAAGGGGGTGCGCTGCTCCATCAACCCCGATGCCCATCACATTTCGCATCTACAGTTTTTGTGGAATGGAATCGGGATCGCGCGCAAAGGGTGGTTGACTGCCGCAGATGTCGTCAACACGTTGCCCTTGGGGAAGATTGAAGCAGCCTTGGGGGCCAAACGACGGAAATATCTGAATGTTTCCTAGCGGCGGGATTGCTTGGGTGGGATGCGGTCGAGTCGAGACTCAACACCGTGGCTAAGAGATGACTTCAAAAATCGCCTCCACTTCCACGGCCGCGCCAGTGGGGAGTTGAGCAAACCCTAGGGCGCTTCGCGCGTGAAAACCGTCGCCGTCCTTGCCAAATATCTGGTGCAAAAGATCAGAGCATCCGTTGATAACCAGGTGCTGGTCCGTGAATTCCAGTGTCGTATTCACGCAGCCAAGCACCTTGAGCACGCGCAGGCCGTTCAGCGTCCCGTGGGTATTCCAGACGGAGTTCAAAATCTTCTCCGCGCAATTGCGTGCAGCTGCGTAACCTGCCTCTGTGGTCACATCGGCTCCTAATTTTCCTTTCAAATCGCTGACATGTCCTGAGGTCAGCAGTTGTTGGCCAGAGCGGATGCAGAGATTTAGATACCCAGGAGTTTGCTTGCTGAAGGTCAGGCCGAGGGATTCTGCGGTTTGTTGTGGATTCATCTCATGAGTCATGCCTCGCGCCCCCGTCGGTGGTCAATATTAAGTTACGTTTGGGAAGGAATGCATCTTTTGTTCGTTCCTTGTTCACGTTAAGATCAACGCATGGTTTCTCCAATATGCCTCTGAATGAAAATCACGTCTGCCGTTTTTGATTCCAGCGCTGCTGCACTGGCGGCCTGCCCAGTGCCATCCCTTCCGGAATTTGCGTTTATCGGACGTTCCAACGTGGGCAAATCCACGTTGGTCAATCGCATTACGGAAAAGAGGGACTTGGCGCGAGTCTCGGACACCCCGGGGTTTACAAAAACAATCAATTTTTTCACCGTCAATCGCCGTTGGAGACTCGTGGACCTGCCGGGATACGGCTTCGCCAAAGCTTCTCAGCAGCAGCGTGCCTCGTATGCGGGAATGATTGAAGAGTATCTTCTCCATCGGGAATCCCTGATGTGTGTCTTTTTGCTAGTGGACGCTTCGATTCCTGCGCAAGCCCAGGACTTGGACTTTGTCCGATGGATTGGTGAGGCCGCGAGACCCTTCACGATCGTTTTTACCAAGATGGATAAAGCAAAGGGAAATAAGGCATTGGAAAACGTGGAAGCCTTTGTCCAAACAGTGTCGCCGTGGTTTGATGACCCGCCGCTGACGTTTTCGGTGTCTGCAAAAAAGCAGGATGGAATTCGTGCCCTGCAGGAATTTATTGATGACAGCGCCAATGAGGTTCTGACTTCCAGTGCGAAGGTTGTATGACGTTGGCTGATTTGGGTTGGAATTCTTGGTTCGCGGCCGCCTTCGCTCCGTTTGAGAAGCAGGGTTGGCGGCCGGCTCGGCTGATTCGAGACAACCGGATTACCTATGGCGCACTCTTGGCTGACGGGGAAGAGCGAGAGGTTGTTCTTGGGGGCAGGGTTTACCATGAGGCGGTTTCAGATGCAGATTTGCCCGCTGTGGGCGACTGGGTTGCGTTGGAGGTTGGTGAGATCGGCGACGAGACGGTGATCCGTGGGCGGCTTCCAAGGTTGACGTGTCTTTCACGGAGAGCTCCGGGGCAGAGCGCTGAGGAGCAAGTGATTGTTGCAAATGTAAACATCGTTCTAGTCGTGACGGAAGGTGGAGCCGATTACAATGCACGGCGATTGGAACGGTACTTTGCAATCATAGGCCGCAGCGGGGCAAAGGCGGTGGTGTTGGTGAATAAAGCGGATTTGTTTTCGGCTTCCGAAAACAGGGCGACGGTTGAGGCTGTCCGAGCGCTGAATCCGGATGTGGACGTACACCTCACAAGCGCCGAGACTGGGCGTGGACTTCCTGCGGTGCGGTCGTATTTTCAAGCTGGGGTTTCCGTCGCGTTTATCGGTTCGAGCGGGGTTGGTAAATCTGCCCTGATCAATCGTTTGCTTGGGGATGAATACCAGTGGACAGGGGAGGTGAATGAGATCACCGGGAAAGGGCGTCATACGACGTCCGCCAGGGAGTTGATGGTGCTACGCAAGGGCGGCATTGTCATTGATAACCCCGGTATCAAAGAGGTGCAGATGTGGACGGATGAAAGCACGCTGCGCGAGTCGTTTTCTGATCTCGCGGATCTTGCTTCCCAGTGCAGGTTTTTTGATTGTAAACACGGACCGGACGCAGGATGCGCGATCCGCGCTGCCGTGGAGGCTGGCACATTAGATCCAGCCAGATATGCCGGTTATCTCAAGCTCGACGCTGAAATTGAAAAGCTTCGCGGGCGTTGTAAAAAGCGACAGATGACGATTGAACGCCGCTACAAGCGTGAGGAACGGCAAAAGGTGAGGAATGCTTCAGACCGCAGGGAGTTGGAACGCGAGCAGCGACCTTGGCGCTAAACTGGCACTCAATGGGTTTGGTCCAACTCGAGTCTGAACTTGAGAACGACCTTGAGCACAGGCTCTGGTTCTTGAAGCCTGATGCTCGGTTGATGAGCATCCTGAGGATAAAAAATGGCGAACATCCCTGGTTTGAGGACAAGCACTGACGCCGAGAAATTTGGTGGCATGTATTTTTCCACATCCTTTTCGGTCTGGTAGGGTTTGGAGATCGCGAGGCTTGCGCGCTCTGCGTGGCCGCATTGTTCGCGTCCCTGCATGAGTACTTGAATGTCTCCGTAAACATTGTGGGCCTCCCACTCTTTGTCAGAAATAGCTTTCGTGACATAGCGTTCCACCATGGCGACGAGGTTGTTTCCGCTAAGTTCGTATTTGCCGTCGGGGGTGTTTAGATCAAACGACCGCAGATAATTGAAGGCCGCTGGAAAAAGCGGGTGGAGACTCCGGTAGGTTTCTGCGTTTACGAGTTGGTCGAGAATCATGAAAGGAAGGGGAAGCGGAGATCAGGTAAAAAAAGACCCCGCCCAGTATCTGGGCGGGGGCTTTCGGAGAATTGACGATTTTAGCTGAGCGAGGCGCCGTCGAAGCGGACCATTAAACCAGTGAAATCGTTGTTCCCGCCGCCCACTATATCTTCGAAAGAATAGCAGGAGTTCCCCAAGGATAGCATGTGCGACAAACGATCTGGATTTGCGCCTGCGACGCTAAAAAAGGCGTGGGGTTCCGCATCGAATGCTGTTGTTATCGCATTGTTTTGGTTTTTGGTCAGAAAATCTTGGGGCGTTCCATCTGCAACGATACCCATGGCAATGTGTTCGCCTTCGAGATTGAGTTTCGTGTCGACACCACTGAAGGGCATCACGATCGTACCCCATGCATTGGAAATTGAACGACGCACCGCGGTTGCGGCGTAGTCTGCATCTCCCGGATGGATCCATTTCGTTCCCTCATGCAGGTCTCCGGAAACTGAGTCGACTTGGTAGAAGAAAAGCGAATCAGTCTGCCCCGATTTGACTTTTGGCCGGGGATTGCCGTTTGCAACGGTGAAATTGACGGAGTGTCTCTCTGTGGTTGTGGGTAACTTGTACACCCCTGAATCAACGGAAATCTGGTCGCCATTTCCGAATCCGACGTACACGTCGTCAAAGTAGACTCCGGGGATGACGTCTGGGTCGGTGGATCGATAGACGGTATTGGAGGTCTTCGAAGGTTTGTTTTGGATTGTGAAAAGAGAACCCAATTTGCTGATGTCTACAGCTTTTGCGGCGCCCGCTCCAATCGAGGCGCCCGCAGATTGCTTGAGGATGTTGAGCAAATCCTTGGGGGAGCTTCCATCGTCAAGATTTTGTACCGCCGCGCGAGTGAGAGACCGTTGCTCATGAGTAGACGTGACTTCGGTAAAGGTCACTGGAGTTGGTTGCGTACCACCAATGGCTGAAAATACCGAACCTCTGGACGCTTCATCCGAGAAGAAATTAACGGTTAGTTTTGCTTGGTTGGATTCGGGCTGTTTAACCGAGATCTTGCCTTGATCTTCAAATTTCTGACTCAGGGAAAGGACGTCAGGGCTGAACTCAAGCCATTCACTCGGATCGATTTGGGGTTCCACCCTTAGTTCGAAGTCAATGGATTTTCCGTCGCTCTTACCGGGTTTGCTAACGTGAACCGCATACTCCGTGCTCGGTTCCGGACGGAAGTATTCCCCCATGAAAAGGCCGCCGGTGCGACGCACGAATTTCGCTTGGGCCGTTCCCGGGTTCTGGATCACTTCCATTGTGAAGTCTTCCTCAGAGATCGGAAGCGTTTCTATGGCGATAGGGGATGCAATACGGTCCGTCTTAAAGGTATACCAGCGATCAGGATGGGAGTTGTCCAGAATCTGTGCCGACAAATAAGTGTCTGTGGTCGAAAGCTTGAGGGGGTCTTCCTTAGTGAACCCCGTTGAAGCGATCTTCATTTGGTTTCCGTTGAGATGGACAATGGTGCTAAAGCCGACTCCCTCCACATCATCGGTTTGTACCCGGACAGCCATTGTTGGGCTCACAAGGGTATCGCGGAGTTTTGGCATGATCTTAGCCGGATTAAAGACAACGTTTTTGTTTGCCGTCGTCCACAATGTGGCGAGCGTTTTGTTGGTGCTTGAGTCCCAGAGATCGATGTTGAGTCTGGCGTTGGAAGGCGCATCTATTCCGAGTTCGAAACTTACATTGCCCAGTTTGACCTTAGCGGAGGCATCAGTACTGTTATCATTCAGGAAGCCCAGAGGGTGGGAAACGCTGTCCTCCAACGGGTCACCCGTGGCGTTGTCTGCGTAGTCTGAGAAACCAATGTAAAAATCTAGTTTTTTGGAGTCCGTGTAGACCGGAGTTGTTGATGCCGCCAAAGGTAAGCTGGAGCCTCTGCTCACTCGACTGCGACCCGCTTTGTAACAGTTGTTTGACTCGAGCGCGATCAGGAGCTTATCCCAATCGGTAGCCTGAAGGAACTCGTTGGCCACATTTCGATAGTTGGAGTTAATGAACGACTGCATCCCTCTTCCTCCAGTCAGTGCGGAGTAGGAATCGGCATTGTAAGGAAGGACAACGCTCAGGCCATAACTGCCCTGCTCGACTGGATTCATGCCGCTGGCAGGTTTTAGATTTACGCCACCCGACTGCACGGTGTTGTTAAGGACAGCGTTTCCCAAGGAGTTCAACACCTCTCCAGCGGCTTTGACAAGGGCAGTGGGGGCAGTGGGGATTTGAGCGATGCGTCCAACGAATCCAGCCAAATCTTGATAGTAGGAAAACTCATAGTAAGTGCCCCTCAGGAGTGCCGCACTTACAGAATTCCAAAAATCGGGAGACTTAATGGTGGCCATGTTAGCCACGAATGATTTGAGCTTGGTCGCCACGTCGGACATCTTGCTTAAATCAGTAAGGGAGAGGGTATTGGCTTCTCCTATTTTAGGCGTGCTTCCGTAGCCGGTACGGAAGGAGTCGACGAATTTGTTCCCAAGCTCGACCGGATTCAATGCCGTTGAGGTGTTTGCGAGGGTCTTGAAATAGTCGAACCCATTGCCGCCGACGACTTGTTCGGATGCCAGAAGATATCTGGTCACGTTTCTGAGGCCGAAAGCCAGCTCAACGCTTCCCATCATGCATTCGTCGAAGCCTATCATGTCATACTTCGGAATGCCGGAGGATTGCGCCAAGAGGGAGGAAAGTTGAACGCCTGAAATGCTTGCGCCGGAGGCTGGGGCTGCGTCGTCAGCAGGACCGTCAAAGTTAAATCCGGAGAGAATACCCCCACCGTGATTGCTCAAAATCAACGTACGGCTCGAAGTGCCCGAGGTTCCTTGTGTCGAAGCTTTCGTGAGAAAACTCTTGAGAGAGTTCACGTCGCCCGTGTCTTGTTCGTCGGTGACTTCGAATCGTGTATAAATGGTGCCCTGATCGGAGACCGCTCCGTTTCTGTAGACTCCTGGGCGGACAACCGGATCTAAATTTGTTCGACTCGGTGCCAAGAGTGCAGTGCCTACGGTGCTCCACTTTTTTTGAGTTCCGCCCTCGGTGGCGTAACTGCCGCTTGTGGCTTGGTCCCAGAGGGCATAAATTTCAACCCTGTCTTTTGCAGTGTTTAAGGCGCCCTCCATCATGCGGAAGTTGAACTGCATCCCATCGTACAAATTGGTCGCAGTGTCGTAGAAGTCAATCCGAGCAACCGTTTGGGTGGACGGAGGTGTGGGCGGGGTGGCGGTGCCTTCCAGAGTGAAGGTGACTGGGGCGCTGAAAGAAGAGTTGTTCCCTGCCGGGTCAGTTTCGATCGTTGTGACTGTGATCAATCCTCCACCCAGCGTCTGTAACTGCGCACTGGTGAGGGGGACGGCTTTCGCATTGCCATCGGAAGTGATGGGAACTTTTACGGCGACCCCAAGGGAGTTTTTGAACGTCGTGGTGATTGTGTCTTCACGGGATCCTCGGACGGTGATGGCGCCGCCAGTGGCCTGTTGGAGTGTCACTCTGGGCGCCGATATGCCGGCGGCCAACGCAACAGTGGGCGTGCTTGGGGCAACCGTATCGATGTCGAAAGAAGTGTTGCTGGCAGCGGAAACATTGCCAGCGGCATCGGTCGCCTTGGTTGTGACAGTCACCTTGCCTTGGCCAAGGGTTTGAATCTGAGCGGAGGTGAGTGCGAGAAGATCCGCATTGCCGCTCGCCCGAGAGGTGATGCTGACTGTATTTCGATTTGCTCCTGTGAAGGTGGAAGAGAACGAGTCACCCGCAGAGCCTTTCAAATTGACGACACCGCTTTGAGCTGCCGAAAGCCCTGCCGATGCTCTGACGCTTGTGAGCGTTGGGGCGCTGGGGGCAACCGTGTCCAGCACGAATGAGAGTGTTGCAAATTCTGAGTATGCTGTATTGGTCGCGAAATAAACGTAAGCAGTGATCGGCCCATCCCCAAGCGTCGTCAAATCTTTAGCCTCCAGTTTGAAAGGGATTGAATTTCCTGAGGAAGCTGCAGCCTGAGGAAAATTAGACGACGTCTTCGCACTCAGAAAGTAGGCGGTGACTCGCCCTCCGGTGGGTGATGTTGCTGAAAAGATCCCGGTTGTGGCCAGATTAGCGTTGATATTGCCATTCTGGGCCAGCGCTGCGGTGCTGAGTTTAAGTGTTGGAGGAGTGAGTGGTGCAGCTGGCGCAACGGCGACTTTGCTGGGCGTCGAGGGGGGCGAGTTTTTGGAATTCATAGCACGGACTTGGGATTTCGAGTACAGCCGGAGGCATGCTGCAAAAGGGGAGGGACCAACTGGAAACATTCAGCGAATAGTCATCTAAGCAGTCAAGACTGTTTTAAGCTGTTTAGGAGTCCTTGATCAAAACGGAAACTATTTGATTCAGAAAGGAGCGTGTATCGAGATTTGAGATCAAAATGTGCAATGCCCTAATCTTCTGTGTTTATCGACAGGGATTTTACCCTTTGGCGCCTCCTCACAGCGTGGACTCAGTCCGCAGTGCCCAGACTTTAAAATAAGTTAGGTTTCATTCCTGCTCACTTGCGGATACGTATTTGCTGAAGGGTGGGGAAGCCTCAGTTGCAAAACTGCTGTTGGGCTTCCGATAAATATTCTCTGCCAAAATGACCTCGAGAAATGAGTGACTCAAGAAATCCACACGCTCCTAATGCTTCATATCTCCCAGAGGCGGATTCTCCGAGTCGCTTTCAACGCCTGTTATATTGGCTCGCAGGGGCCCATTGGGACACGTTACGGATTTGTCCAGCAGCGGAAAGGGAGCGTGTTGCGGTTCTCGGGTCGACGATTTTAGTGCCGACTTGCATGGGTTTTTTGGGGATGTTCTTTTTTGCGAAGAGCCGTTTTGAAGATCCCCCATTTTTCTCCGTTCTAGCGGTTTCTTTGCTTTGGGCTTTTGTCATATTGAATACAGACCGCACGTTGATTGCGCTGTATCGGCCCTTTCAACCTCTCTGGCGCCGAGTGATTCAAGTGTGCTTTCGTCTGGGGTTGGCCGGAGTGGTTAGTCTGGCCATTGCTTTCCCTTTCTGTCTGGATCAATACCGTCCTGCGATTCGTTTTCGGTATCAGACGGAGTTGCAATCAAAGCTCAACGACCTTCGAAACGCGGAGTCTCAGGGACGCGCCGTGCTGAGGGAGGAGGTGACGCAACTGCGTGATGCCAGTGAGAGCGAGCGCCGCAAATTGGAAGGGGACTACGCAAAGCTTCGCGATGGACTGGCTGCGCAGATTCCCGATTTGGAACGTGCGCAGTTGAACCCCGAGTTGTTTGCGGATGCAAAGATGGAGGACGAGCGTCGTCGCGTGACTGCCATCGATTTCGTCGCGCCCGCTACGGGAGCAACTCTGAATATTATGGCTCGCATCGACGTCCATAAAGAGGCGGTAGAGCGCTTGGGAAGGCTTTTAGAGGAGCAGCAGGCCATGCACCGCCGGCTTGTGGAAGCTACGGCGCGCGAGGAACTCGGACTGCCCAATGAATTTTATCCGGAGGCTAAAAAACCCGGAGAAGGCCCCCGGGTAAAGGACATGAAACTGCGGGATGTGCGCGTGAATGGAGAAATTCACCGACTCGAAAACGAGTTGAAAGCGGCGCTTGCCGACTTGGCGGCCGAAGAGGCGGCGCTTGCGAAGGGGCGTCTCACGGACAGAAACGCTTATTTAGACAGTTTGAATGCTAAACGTTCAGCGTTTTTGGACGAAGCCAAAGAACGCGACAAAAGCCGCCGCGACCGATTGGTGCAAATTAATACGCAGATGGAGACCGCAGAGACTGAGCACGCACAACTGCTGCGGAAACTCAACGCCCACACTCAAGTAAAAGAGGAAGATCATGCGCGAGGACAACAGCGGCATGATGATACGTTTCTTCCTCCCATTCGGCGTCTGGAAAATAAGATCAACGGAATTTTTGATCCGATGGAAGAGACGATCGGGTTGTATAAAGTGATTTTTCTCCCGCCCCCAGACATGCCTGAGGAAGCCAAATTGGAGTTCCGTTGGCTTGCCGGGGTGTTTCAGTTTTTCGTTGTCTTCGGAACGCTTTTTCTTTTGGACCTGATCCCCATTGTCGTGAAATTACTCTCGAGGGCAGGGCCTTATGATGTTCTCGTAGAGCACGCGGAATTTGTGGCGAACTTGAACTGGTCAGCCTTTGAGGGGCATTTTCGTAAACATGGCAGTGCTTGGCCTGGGGATGCTGAGGGGCAAAAGAAATTAGATGGCGTGTGGAACCCAGCCGGTGCGGAGGTTCTCTTGCGTCCTCATTACGCCGCCCCTCCTGTTGCGTCGGTGTCCAGTGTGCCTGATGCATTCGGCCCAGAAGCGCGAAGCGATGGAAACGTTGCATCGGCTAGCCCAAAGCCTAGGGACTCTGCGAAAGGCGAAGTGTCTTGAATTTTAAGAGCAGACTCCGAACTCAATAAAACTTTCATCCTGCACAGAGGTTTGGCGTCTCTGCTGGATTGTTTATTGTTATTTGAGGCGTGCGAAAGCCAACCAACTGTCGCCCGCCGGCCCACCCAACTTGCCGCTTCCGGGGCGGGTTGCAGAATAAACTGCCGGGCTTAGACCTCGTGTCAAGCGGGGTGCGCGGCACAATGCAGAGGTTGTTTGATAGTAATCTGCCTGTTGCCGTATCAATGGCACCTGTTTTTTTGCCCGGGGTCGGTGTGTAGACGCCGCCTTTGTTCACCATGGGAGTGCACTGAGGTTGAGGCAGAGTACGTTCGGAAGCATGCGTTGAAGCAGAGAATTGAATCCCTCAATGTGCCCATGGCCGTGATGTTGGTTAAAGACGATTCCGAGGTTAGAGATGCCTTCGCTTTGCAGAGCTTTGATGATTCCAATTTGATTGTCGGGTTCACCAAACCACGAACCGTGGTTGTCAAGCCCCATCATCAGAGCGTGCTTTTGCGGCTTTGGCAATCGGTTCGATTCGGCGTACTTCGTTCGCCCCGCGTCTAGACTGTTCGTCGGGTGATTCGGCCTTCAATGAACCACCACCGCCGGGGATCCAAATTTGAGGTTTGACGTTGTATTTGCGGAATAACTCGAGGGCCGTCGTTGCTTCAGCATTCAGACTGCTTGGAAACCACCAACCGAGTAATTCGATGTGGTGCCGTTTGAGCGCTGCCATCTCTTCGTCCCATTCTTGAATGTGCTCCTTCCGGTAGTCGTAGACATTTTTTTGGATCTTGAGATTTTAAAGCATTTCGGCGCGTTGTTCCGGGAAACGCTTGGCTTTGTCGAAGGGAACAATGCACCAAGCGGCGAGATTTGAATCACGGAAGAGATCGAGCGTCTGTAGCGACCCCGTAGAGGGAGTAGGCGAGGCTTGGGCGGCATTCAGAGGTGCGCCGACAAGAGGTCTCTGGGCTGCGCTCAATAATGTGAGCGCAAATGTGACAATGAGTATAAGCGCGTGCATTGTGTTTGATTTGGAGATGTTTAGGGAGCCCTGAAGGCGGTTACTGCCGATCAAGAATGGCGAGACAAGAAGTGGTGCCTGTGGGCGCGCGCTCATATTTGCAACGCGTGAAGTTTTTGAGTCAGAATGCTTCTCATTAACCTAAATGCGGCAATGAAAGCGCGGCACACTTTATGTAAATCTATGCGGAAGAAGCTGATGCATGTCAATAGAACCTCTTTTGGGCCTCACCCAATGGGTGAGCCTCCGTGCGCTGTCTCCAAAGCCGGGGAAGACAGGACTGTCTTCC
>CANJPY010000045.1 GCA_947476255.1 Chthoniobacteraceae bacterium
ACCGAACTCGGTCCTCGGCAGCGCGTGGTCGCGACGCTGGGCAAGCTCTCGGAGCAAGATCTTGCCGCTGGCTGGGAGGACATTGAGGCTTTGCTGGAGGGCCGCAAACCTGCACCTCGGCAACTCCTGCTCGAGAAGACAAAAGTCACGCCAAACCCCGAAGCTTGCACACAATGGGAATTAGCCGATTTGGCCAATCTCACGGTCGAACGGGTGCGTGAATTTGGCAACGTGTACCTGGCATTGGCACTTTGGAGACGGCTTGGTCTCCATGATCTGCTCTCCGAACTCATGGACTGCGGCCGGGAAACTGTTCCTTGGGCTGAGGTTGCTGCCGTGTTGACTGCCGGCAAGTTCTGCGGGCAAGCCTCGGAGCTTGGTGTGGCCGAAGAATGGTATGCGCGCACCGCCCTTGAGGATCTCAGCGGCATCGCGCCTGAACTCATCAACGACGACCGGCTTTACCGGGGGCTCGATCATCTTGCAAAGCACAAGGACCGGCTCTGCGAGCATCTCATGCAGCGCTATAGGGACTGGTTTGGGGTACGCTTTGAGTTCCTACTGTACGACGTTACCAGCACGTATTTTGAGGGACAAGCGCTTGGCAATCCAAAGGCTGCTCGGGGCTATAGTCGGGACAAGCGATCCGACTGTAAGCAGGTGTGCATCGGGCTTGTGTGCACACCAGAAGGGTTGCCGCTGAACTACGAGGTCTTCGCAGGCAATCGTGTCGACGTAACAACGGTGGAGGATGTTGTGCGTAAGATGGAGGATCGTTTTGGACAGGCAGAGCGTATTTGGGTGATGGATCGCGGGATGGTGAGTGAAGCCAATATTGATTTTTTACGGCAACGCAAAGCGCTCTATATCGTGGGCACGCCAAAGGCGGATTTACGGCATTTTGAAGAGGAGCTTGCCGAAGAGGAAAACTGGAAAGAGGTCCAACATGGGCTTGAGGCGAGAGTGGTGGCGCATCCTGATGGCAACGGCAGCGAAAAGTATGTGTTGTGCAGGAGTCAGGCGCGTGGCGAAAAAGAAAAAGCGATGCTTGAGAGGCAGATGAAGCGCCTCACCGAAGAGTTGCTCAAGATCGACACGGCATTGCGCGAGAGTAAGAGGAAGGAGACGGATCTTGGAAAAATCGAACGTCGGATCGGCCGCTGGCAGGGGCGCAATCCAGCGGCGGCGCGGCTTTTGGATGTGGTTGTGCTAAAGGATGAAAAGCAGCGGGCAGTGGGGCTGCAGTTGAGTTGTCCGTTGGAAAAAGGAACGAAAAGCGACCTGGCCAAGGGGGCGTATTTACTGCGTACGAACTGTATGGAAAGCGACCCCGCAAAACTGTGGCGTTGGTACATGCAACTCACGCAGGCGGAGGCCGCCTTCCGGACGGCGAAAAGCGACATAGGTCTGCGGCCTGTTTATCATCGGAAAACAGAACGCGTGGAGGCGCACTTACTGGTGTGCTTTTTGAGTCTGGCGCTGTGGCGATCTTTAGAGATGTGGATGCTCGGAAAGGGACTTGGGAGTAACGCGCGCAAGTTGGTCAATGCCTTTGGAACGATCAAATCGATGGATGTAGTGGTGCCCGTAAAGCGCGGGGATGTGGAGGTAAAGGTGCGCCTGCGGACGGTCGCGAAACCGGAGGAAGACGTGGCTGTGCTGCTCTCCCACTTGGGACTCCGTCTGCCAAGCCGCTCAAAAACGGTGCAGAATGTAGTGGAGAAAAACGGCTGAAATTTTACGTAAGTCGTTTGAAATCAGGAAAACGACTTTTTGAACTGCGGAACTCGGGTTACGCTTCCGGGACGGACTCGCGTCCGGCTTTCTGTGCCCAACGCAGCCTAGCCCCCTTCGCTTAAACGCTTCTTCGGCGCGTCCAAAAGAAGCTCGTGTGCCTCCGCCAAGATCTCTCCCAACCGGTCCCCAAATCGGTACTCCCGCAACGCACTCCGGATCGCCACCGCATCCGCCTTTCCCGCATTCGCACCGGGAAACCAATGCCCCGCGTTGCCCATCAAATTGTAGCGCATCCTCCCCCACTGCAACAAATCCAAGCCCTTCACATAGGTCCAGATCCGCAGGATCTCCTGCAGATTCACCTCTCCCGGAACATCCACATAGGGAGGCAAATGCTCCGACCATCCTCGGCACCACTCCGCCCCCATGGCCTCCTCCAAAGCCGCTCGCAACCTCGCTTCAATCGGCGCCACCACCTCCGCCGCCCTGTCGTAAAACTCCAGGGAACGCACGTGCTCGTCAAAATCACCGGGCCGCGCCGCGCCCACGGAAAGCGTATGCACCTCGGGGCGAGACAGACACCACAGGTTGTTGAACGCGATCGGCGAAAGCGGTGCGCACAGCTCAACCATTTTGGGCGGCGGCGAAAACAACATCCCCCCCTTGTCGTTAGGGCTGATGATAAAAAGCCCCATGTCGCGCGCCGCGGCCGCACGGAAAGCCGGGGCGTTTAATTCGTTCACAAAATACCAGTGCAGGTTCACGTAGTCGAACCCGTCTGTTTCGATCGCCTTCACAATCAAGTCGTTTGTCGCATGCGTGCTGAACCCCACGTGTTTGCAGCGCCCCTCTGCCTGCAATTTCCGCGCCATATCCAAACACCCTCCCTTGCGGAGCGCCCACTCCAGGGTCTGTGCATTGTTAACCCCGTGCAATGAAAGAAGTTCGACGTGGTCCAAACGCAGGTTGCGCATTGACTGCTCAAACGTCCGAAGAAACTGCGCGGGATCCTCCATGGGTTCCACCTTGGTCTGCACAATCATCTTGTCCCGCGGCAATTTGGGCAGAATCCAGCCCAGCTGCATTTCACTCGTCCCATACCCGCGCGCCGTTTCGATGTGGTTGATGCCCAACTCCAAAGAACGCAGAATTGTGGCCTCCAAATTCAGCTGCACCGACTCCTCCACTTTCTCCTCAGGCAGGTCGTCCCAGCTCTGCTGAAAACGCATCCCTCCACACGAAAAGACAGGAATCTGCAACTCAGTTTTTCCAAAGCGGCGGTACTTCATGGGGGTCTATTGTGGGCAAACCGGCGCCGCTGGCAACGCTCTTTCCCTCCGAACAAATCGTGGCATTCTCTTTGCCATGACCCCGGCCGATCGCCAATCCCGACTTGCCCAAGAACTGCTCCGCCTTGAAGACCCGCACGAACGCCTCTCCTACGTCCAGGACCGCATCCGCCGTAAACCGCCTTTCTCTGAGGAGCTTCGCACAGAAAACAACCGCATCAAAGGCTGCCTCACCAAAGTGTGGCTCCACTCCAACCTCCTCGACGGTCGCTGTGTCTTCGAGGTCGATTCCGAGTCCGCCATGGTCCGCGCCCTGGCCTCCCTCGTCGCCGAACTCTTCTCGGGCGCAACCCCGCAGGAGGCTTTGAATTTTCGCTCCACCATTTTGGAACACAGCCGGCTCGAGGCAAAAATCACCCCCACCCGCAGGCAGGGCCTCGCCCACTTGGAAACGGCCATCCTCGCGTTCGCCTCTTCCTGCCTTCCGCCTTCCTCGCCATGCACCTGAGTGATTCCCATTGCCACCTCCAAGACCCGCGCCTCAGAGGTTCACTGGGCGAAATACTCGCCGACTGCCGCTCCCTCGGTATCACCCGTTGGATGGTGAACGCCACCCGTGAAACCGACTGGCAGGCGGTGTCGGAAATCGCGCACGCAGAACACGGAGCATACGCCGCCTACGGCCTCCACCCTTGGTGGCAAAAAGAACGCTCCGTGCACTGGGCCGACCATCTGGAGCAAATCCTGAGGGTAAATCCTCAGGCGACCCTCGGAGAAACCGGTCTGGACCGCTGGATGGAAGCCCCAGACCTCCAGGACCAAACCGCCGTGCTCGATGTGCATTTAGAGCTCGCAGCCGCCTTCGACCGCCCCATCACCTTGCATTGCCTCAAAGCGTGGCCGGAACTTTTGGCAGTCCTTAACCGCCATCCCCGTCGCAAGCGGGGTTTACTCCTCCACAGCTTCTCCGGCCCCCCAGAGCAAATCCCCGCCTGGGTGCGGGCAGGTGCGTACTTTTCGATCTCGCCGCACTTTTTACACCCCCGCAAGACCAGACAGCGCGCCGCCTTCCAAAACGTTCCCTTGGAGCGCCTGCTCTTCGAAACGGACGCCCCCGACATGGCACCTCCCGAAAACATGATGCTTCGCAGAGTTCCGCACGCTCCTCTGAGCGCATGGAATCACCCTGCAAACTTGCGCCTTTGCCTAGAATCCATGGCACGGGACCGCGAGCTTTCGCAGGAGAAACTTGCACTGCAAGTTGAAAAAAATGCCTCCCTCCTTTTCGGCTGGATCTGAGTTTTAAAAAAAGGGGCTTCTCAGAGTGTCTTTTTGCATTGTTTTCATCAAAACCGAGCAACGCCCCCCCAGCAGGCCCGAAAATTGCTTAGCTAGGCATAAAGCTGTTTATGACCTTCAAATCTTCCAGACTCTGCCTCCTTCTCTGGCCGTTATCTGTTGCGCCTGCGTACTCAGCTGCGATTCAGAACCTCACTTTCACAGACGTTGTCAAGGACGTCACGGTCATCAATGTCGCCACAAAGCAGGAAACTCCGGCGAAAGCGGGCGATGTCCTCGTGCCGCCAAACGTCCTCAAAACAGGTCCGGACTCCCGAGCAGAACTCATCGCCGAAGACAAAACCGTCACCCGGGTGGGGGCCAACACCATTTTCTCCGTCGAAGCGGACTCCCGCGACGTCAACATCGCCCAGGGCAGCGTTCTTTTCAACTCTCCCAAAGGCAAGGGCGGCGGCCGCATCAAAAGCGCGGGGGCCACGGCGTCCGTTCTGGGCACCACCCTCATCGTCGGAGCCAATCAGGACGGGGGCTTCAAAGTCATGCTCCTTGAAGGAAAAGGGGAAGTCAAAGGAGCCAAGGGTGGCGGCGCAAAGCTTTCTCCAGGACAGTTGAGCTTTGCCATGCCGGGCAAGCCGCCCACAGCTCCCCTTAACTTTCAGCTCAAGGGCAGCGTGGCCAATTCCAAACTGGTGGGTGGCTTCTCGAAGCCCCTCGCTTCGATGGCCAAAATTGAAGCCGCGGTCAAAGTCCAGCAGGCGAAAATTGCGAGTGGAGAACTCATGACCACGGGCTTGGCCATTGGTGACCGTCCGGGGGTCGCGATATTGGTAGACGCCACTATCCTCAAAAGCGTCCAAACCCTCATCGACCAACGCCTTGTCAAACCGGAAACCCTCACGCCGTCCTCCAACGTGCCCGACCCAAGGTACCTCCTTGCCGTGGCCGCCAACCTCAATCTCACCAGCAAAATCAGTCCTCCAGAGGCGATTTTTAGCGTCGATGGCACCGGCGTTTCCCGAGACGGCTGGAAAATGGTCCGTTCGGTTCCTCAAGGCCAACCGCAGTCGGATGCCAACGCCGACATTTCCATGCTCATTGCCAAAAACATCGAGCTCAAACTCAACGTCTTCGATAATGGTGACCCGGACTATTTCTTCCACGCCCCAGGAGAGAAGAATAAGGACACAAACGCGCTGGTCGCTCTCCAAGACCTGAAAATCTCCGGTGCCATCGACGTTGACTCCAGCAGTCTTCGCACGATTCCAAATTTGTCGGTGGACCACATCGAAAAGGGTAAGACAACCATTAAGCTCAAAAGTACCCTCGGCCTTGAACCCGGTTTTGCCATCGCGGGAAATGGCCTCGCGGAAGGCTCTTACGTCTCGAGCGTCGATTACACAAACGATACCATCACCCTCAACAAGGCCCCGGAGGAAACCTTGGACAAAGTGACACTCTTCGGCCTCGTCGCGGTCGACGCCTCCAAGGACAGCAACAAGGTCACCGTGTTGAAAAAAACAGCGGAGGCCAATGCAACCCTCGACCCCTTCGCAGGACTGCGGGTCGGCATGCCCGTGATCAGCGACTCCTTTCCCTCGGGCACCGTGATTCAGTCCATCGGAGAAGACGGAGTCATCACCCTAAGCAAGCCCGCTCTTTCCACCGGCCAGGTGGACCTCGCTCTCAGCGGCGTGCCCCGCTCAATGCCCCTGATCCTGAGCGCTGGACGCACCATTATCATGGAACCCGGTTCACTCCTGCGAACCTCCACCTCGCTCCTCGATATCTACGCCGCAGGCACTGAATTTGCAGAAGATGTCTCCCTCGCCGTCAAAGTCGCCGAAGCCAAGGCGCCCCTCCTGTTGGATCGCATCTCTATCGTTCACGAATGGCTTGTCACCGAGGCTACGGGAGCGAGTTCGATGAGCCTGAAGGCGCCCCAAATCAATATCCTTGATTCCCGGATCTACGCGCAGAACGCCATCAAAATGGAAGCCTTCGCCGGAGACATCACGATCTCGAGCCGAGACGTGAAAGGTACCGTTTCCACCGTCGGCGATGTCTCTAAAATCACGCTCTCCTCCGATAGCGACATGACAGGCATCAATGTCGGCCAACGTATTGCAGGGCCGGGCATCCCCGAAGGCACTACCATTAAGGCCATCGTGGACCGCGAAATCACCCTGAGCGCCACCGCGACCGAAACTTCCTCTGTTCCTGTCCGAGTCGTGAGCCCCGTGCCCCTTGGAATTACAAGTGTCGATGACCTTGCCATTTGCAGTCGCGTCCTGAGCCTCAAAGCTTCCGGAAACATCTCCATCAGCAATGTTCCCCTCTACACGGTGGACGCCACCTTCGAGGCAGGGCAGTCTATCGCTCTCAGCGGCGTTGATCTCCGTCTCCAAGGTTCCGCCGACCGCGAGTCCATGACCCTTGCCATGACCGCCAAAAACGGCGGCTTGACCGTCGAGCGCCTTCTCGGGCCGGAACTCATGACAACCGCTCTCGCGGCAAAAACGGGCAAAGTCACCCTCACAGACTCGAAATTTGGGGGAGGCATCGCTGAGGATGGCGTCACTGATGAAGAAAAAATCATGGCCCGTCTCAAATTCAACCCGTCCAACACGAAACGGACCGCTTTTGAAATCATTGCAGAAAAAGCAGAGATCCTCATCAAATCCCGCCTCAACGATAAAACCGCAATCTACGCCGACGAGCTCTCCCTTACCAGCAAAGGGGATCTCAGCATCCTTGGCGCAGTCAAAGACGACGCAGGCCAGATTGACGCTCGGATCAAACTGAGCCCGACGGACAACTTGGGGGCGCTGAACCTCACCTCGAGAACAGGGGCGGTTAATATTCTCAACACTCAGATCAAACACTTCGAAGTCGCCATCACTGCAGGCGGTGACCTTGTTGACACCAGTGCCTCGCGGGGCGCCGTGCCAACGGAAGCTCAAGCGAAGAACATCATCGATCTAAGCAAGGTGGACTTCACTCCCCTGCCATCCATCGATGCCAGCAAAGCCGCCAGAATCGCCATAGACGCCACCACGGTCGTACTCAAGGACGTCACGTTCGCAGACGGCTCGAACGTGTTCCTGAACTCCTTCCACGGAAAAGTCGCAGCGTACCCCGGCGAGGGGAAAACACGGGAGGTCGGCTACGTGAACTTCATCAGTAATGTCAAATACGGCGAAACTGAAATTAAGTTTGTCGCACCGGACGTAGATACAAAAGCTGTGGCCACTGTGGATATAGCGAGGTTACCCATGGACAACGACGCCTTCCAGGCCGCGGCCAAGAAAGCCAGGGATGCCAACGGCAAGCCTTTAGATCTCTCCAAAATCACAATTGGCACCCAGGTCGGCAGCACCAAACCCGCCATGGCAGCGCCAAGCGCCAAAGCCGTGAAGTAGCCGGAGGGACCTCGGCGCGTTCCCCTTCCAGTCTCAAGCACGACACTGCCGCCAGCTTACCCCACACGGGTAGCCGCTTCAGGAATCTTTCAGCCCAGCGGAATCACATCCACCGCCACGCTCACGGTGTGCTCCCCGCCTCCCGTGAGAATCCCGCACAGCGGGCTCACGTCGCTGTAATCCCGCCCCACGGCCACCGTAATGTGCCCGTCGCACGGCATCACGTTGTTCGTCGGGTCAAAGTCCACCCACCCGTTCGCCGGACAGAATACCGCGAACCACGCATGCGACGCGTCCGCCCCCTGCATCCGCTCCTGCCCCGGCGGCGGCACCGTCCTCAAGTACCCGCTCACGTACCGCGCAGGCAGCCCCAGCGAACGCAAACACGCCAGCGCCACGTGCGCAAAGTCCTGGCACACACCGCGGCGTTCCTCCCACACTTCCTCCAAGGGCGTCGCCACATCCGTGGCCACCGGATCAAACTCAAACTCCCGGTAAAGCCGCCCCATCAAGTCCACGACCCCCGCCAACAACGGTGTATTCGCCCCAAAACTCTCCCGCGCCCATTGCGCAAACACAGGCGCCAGACGCACCAGCGGCGAGTCCAAACAAAACTCGTAAGGCCCCGTGTTTTGCGGTGACACCGGATCCCGAAACAACGCCGCCACGTCCTTCCACACAGGCGACAACACGGGCACGGGCGGCGTCACCCCGCTCACCGTCACCCGGCTCGAAGACTCCACCACCAACTCCTTGTGCAGCTCGCGAATCCCAAACACCGTCGTCCGGTTTCCAAAATAATCCGTCCTCGTCGTCACCACATCCGGCGCGGGCTCAATGCGCAATTTGAAACCCTTGGCGCTCTGACGCATATCCTGCAATGGCTCCAGCCGCGCCGCATGCTGGGAAACCGTCACCGGCTCGCTGTAATGGTAAACCGTCTTGTGAATGAGTTGGTATTCCATCAGGCGTGTGTCCTCGAAATATGGGAGTGTTCAAAAAACGTGACCGCTAAAATCTCGGAGAGTTGCGGCAGCCCCGTGAGCACCAGTTGCAGCAGCTTTGCCGTCTCACTGCGCTCCAGACACGCGTGATGCACCCCAAGTTCGTGGGCATCCAAGAGGCGCGTTGCGCTCAACATCTGCATCAACACCCGCTGCTCTGGAGACATGCGTCCGCCGCTCCCCGCGCTTCTGCGCGGAAGACGCGCGAGGTGTTTCTCCAACTGCTCCAACTGAAACAACAACGAGCGCGGGTTCGTGTCGTCCAAAAGCACCAGGTCGTAAACCGCCATCAAATTAGGCAGCAAATTGTAGCGCGACCTGTACGTGAGCGTGCTGTCGGCCATCTCCAAAACAGACTCCAGCAGACTGGGATGCCCCGACTCCGCGGACACCAAAGTCTCCCGCAAAAAAGTGCACAAACTCAGCGCCCGCTCCATCCTCTGCCCCATGTCCAAAAAGCGCCACCCCTGCGCCCGCGTCATGTTTTCGCGCACAATCCCCTTGAAGGATGCCGACAACAGCAAGACCCGGTTCAACACCCCAATCGCCTCCCCCGCTGACCATGAACTCATCTCGTGCGAAACGCTCTCCTCCAACTGGCTCAACGCACGCCACAAATCATTCGAGGTCCGATCCCGCACCAACATCGCCAGGCGCACCACACGCGCGGCAAGATTGCGCAAACTCCCCGCACGCGCCGGCATCTGGCTGTACAAGGCCTCCATAAAATCCCCCTCCAAGGCCTCCACAGAACGATCTTCTGCCGAGGAACCCGCTGGAATCTGGTCCTGCGCCTCCAGCGTCCGCAACAAAGGACGCAACTGCTCCAACTCGCTCCCTCCCGTCTCCGGACTAAACCTCAACAATGCCGCGCGCAAGGTCCGCGCCGCCGCATCCAACCGCTCCGTGTAGCGCCCCAGCCAAAAGAAATTGTCCGCCAGACGGCTTGGAAGATTGTTCCCAACACGCCGCAGCTCCATCCGGGAATCCGCCCGCTGCAGCAGCGTCACCTCCTCCACGGGTTGCTCACTCAGCACCCACGTGTCCTTGCTCGTGCTTCCATCCTGCATCGATATTCCCGAGGCCCCGCTTCCCACTCCGGCCCGCGTCAGCGCTCCGGGCATCACCACATATCCCTCCGGGGTTCCCAACAAAAACACGCGCAACACCACCGGTTTCTCCACAAACCCCTCCTTCTCCCAACACGGCGCCACCGAAAAACGCATCCTCTCCTGCGCCACCCACCGGTGCGGCGCAAAGGCCAGCGCCTCGCGTATTTCAGACGGCCTGCCAGGCTTCGGCACGCCTCCCCCAAACGCAGGATAAATGTCCAGCCCCTCCATCTTCCCCAGCACCTCCCGCTGCGCCGATTCCTGCCCGCACCACCACGTCGCAAGCGATGGCATCCGCAACTCCTCCCCCAGAACCTCACGGCACAACCCCGGCAAAAACGGCCGCAACGCCGGACTCTGCACAATCCCCGCCCCCAGCGCATTCGCCACCGACACGTTCCCCGCACGCAGCGCCTCCGTCAGCCCGGGCACCCCGAGAATCGAGTCGTTGCGCAATTCCAAGGGATCACAAAAAGCATCGTCCACCCGGCGCAAAATCACATCCACAGGTTCCAACCCGCTCAGCGTCTTGAGATAAACACGCCGGTTGTGCACCGTCAAATCCTGCCCCTCCACCAACGAATACCCCAGATACCGCGCCAAATACGCCTGCTCAAAATACGTCTCGTTGTACGGCCCAGGCGTCAACACCACCACCCGCGGCTCCCCTCCGGCTCCCGGCCGCAAACACGTCCCCGCAAGAGTCGCCCTAAACTGCCCGAAAAACCCCGCCAACCGCTGCACCCGACTCCCCCGAAACGCCTCCGGCAACACACGCGCCGTGACCAACCGGTTCGCCAGCGTATATCCAGCCCCAGTCGGAATTTGCGTCCGATCTGAAAGCACCCACCAACGCCCCTCCGGCGAGCGCGCAATGTCCGCCGCATACAAATTCAAAAACACCCCCGATGCAGGCTCAATCCCATGCACCGCCCGCAGAAAATCCGCCTGCGCAAACAACAACGCCGGCGGCAGCGCCCCCGTCCGCAAAAGTTTCTGCGGCCCGTAACAGTCTGCAAGAATCCGGTTCAAGAGCGTCGCACGCTGAATCAACCCGCGCTCAATCCCCTCCCATTCGGCCGCTGAAAGCAGCATCGGCAACGGATCCAGTTCCCAGGGACGCTCCATCCCCTGAGCATCCCCATAGACATTGTACGTCACACCCTGCTCCTGAATGATCCGCCGCGCGGATTCAAACCGGCGCAGCAACTCCTGCGCCCCCATCCCCCGCACCTCCCCCAGCAGCGACGCCCAGTGCCCAGGCGCCACCAACCCGCTCCCCTCCGCCTCCTTAAAAGGCGAAGCCGTCGAATCGCCCGTCTTCAGACTATGCTGTTCCGCCTCGGTAGTGACGCTCATGATAAACCCAGCTCACTTTCTCCGAAGTGGAGCCTGTCGTAAATCTAATGTAAACGGATTTTCCGCGCTGGTCCGCTCCACAGGCGGCTCAAACGCCCCCTGCGTGTGCCCCTGCACCACAAACCGCGCAAGCCGGCGGCTCTCCGCCTCATAGGCATTGACCGGGAACGTCTCGTAGTTGCGCCCCCCCGGATGCGCCACGTGGTAAGTACACCCCCCCAAAGAACGCCGGTTCCAGGTGTCATACAAATCAAACACAAGCGGCGCATGCGGCGGAATATTCGGATGCAAACACCCCGGCGGCTGCCACGCCCGATAACGCACCCCGGCCACCGCTTCCCCATTCGTCCCCGTCGGATGCAACGGCACCCTGCGGCCATTGCACAGCACCACAAAACGCCCTCCCACCGCCCCCCGCACCCTCACCTGCAAACGCTCCAGCGAACTGTCCACATACCGCACCGCACCCCCGCCCGCAGGCTCTTCCCCCAGCACATGCCACGGTTCCAACGCAAAACGCAAATCCACCCGCACGCCACGCTGCTCAAAGTGCCCGATCCTCGGAAACCGGAACTCAAAATGCGGCGCGAACCACTCAAATTCAAAGGGATACCCCGCGTCCTGCAAGTCCCCAAGCACCTCCCGGAAATCCGCCTCGTTAAAATGCGGCAGCATCCAGCGGTCGTGCAAGTCCGTCCCCCAGCGCACCAAGTCGTTGGTGTACGGTTTTTTCCAAAACACCGAAACCAGCGCCCGCAACAGCAGCTGCTGCACCAGACTCATGCGCGCGTGCGGCGGCATTTCAAAAGCCCGCAACTCCAAAAGCCCCAGACGGCCCGTCGCCGTCTCCGGCGCGTAGAGTTTGTCGATGGAAAACTCGGCTCGGTGCGTATTCCCGCTCGCATCCAGAAGCAAATTCCGGAACAACCGGTCCACCAGCCACGGCGCGGGCGCCTCCCCCTCCCCGGGCGCTGGCACCTGCTGAAACGCCACTTCCAACTCGTACAAACTGTCGTGCCGCGCCTCGTCCACGCGCGGCGCCTGACTCGTGGGCCCAATAAACAACCCGCTGAAAAGCCAGCTCAACGACGGATGATTCTGCCAGTACGTCAACAACGAGCGCAACAAATCCGGCCGCCTCAACACCGGCGAATCCACCGGGGTCGCCGCTCCGATAATAATGTGGTTCCCCCCGCCCGTTCCCGTGTGCCGCCCGTCGAGCATGAACTTCTCCGTCCCCAAACGCAGCTGCCGCGCCTCCTCGTAAAGCACCTCCGTCCGCTCCACCAACTCCCCCCAGTTCGCGCTCGGATGCAGGTTCACCTCAATCACCCCGGGATCCGGCGTCACCCCCAACTTGTTCAACCGCGGATCATACGGAGGCCCCTCCCCCTCGATGACCACAGGCGTCCCCAACTCCCCAACCGCCGTCTCCACCGCCGCCACAAGTTCCAAATACGCCTGCGCCCCCTGCACCGGCGGCAAAAACACGTGCAACCGCCCGTGCCGCGGCTCCACACACAACGCCGTGCGCACAATGTTCGCGGCACTCTCTCCCACCGCCGGCTTCCGATTCCGGCCCGCCGCTCCCACTCGCTCCTTCGCAGACGGCGCCGCCACGGGAAATTGAAACGCTTTTGGAAACGGCGCAAATGCCTGCGTGGGGTCCTCCGGCGTCAGGACAGGCTGGTCCGCCGCCGTAGCCCAGGGCAACGAATCCAAGGGCAGCCGCAACACCATCGGAGAATCCCCGGGAATGAGCCACAGCCCGCCATCCTTGCGCAAAAACCAACGACCCGTCTGCCAGCGTCCCTGCAAATGCCCCAGCGGCAGCACAAACCCGACGGCGGTCAACGGCTCCCTCGTATAAATCTCCCTTAGCCGCGCACGCTCCTCGGGTGTCCCCGCCTTCGGCTCCTCCGCCAGCACATTCGAGGGCAACCGGCTCTCCTTCCACCCATAATAAAGCGCATCCTCATACCCGGGCACCAAATGGTCCGCCGGCAATCGCAGCAACTCCGCGATCCTCTCCGCCAACCGCTTCGCCTCCGCCACTCCGTACCCGTAATCCCGACTTTCATCCGCAATCAACTCCGGCTCCCGCCACACGGGAACCCCGTCCTTGCGCCAGAACGCGCACAACGCGTACCGCGGCAGAGGCTCCCCGGGATACCATTTGCCCTGCCCGTAATGCAGCAGCGCTCCCGGCGCAAACCGCTCCCTCAAGCGCCGCAGCAACTTCCCCGAAAGCACACGCTTGGCCTGCGACACCGCGCTGAAATTCCACTCGGGACCGTCCGGATTCTCCGTCGATACAAACGTCGGCTCGCCCCCCATCGTCAAACGCACGTCATCCCCCTCCAACTCCGCGTCCACCGCGTGCCCAAGCGCCAAAATCCGCGCCCACTCCTCCTCCGTATACGGCTTCGTCACCCGCGGCGATTCATACACCCGGGACACCGTCATCGTATGTTCCAACGTCGACTCACACGCCCCCACCGCCCCAGTCACGGGCGCCGCCGACATCGGCTCCGGGGTGCACGAAAGCGGTATATGCCCTTCCCCCGCAAGCAACCCCGAGGTCGGATCAAACCCGATCCAGCCCGCGCCCGGCAAAAACACCTCGCACCAGGCATGCAAATCCGTGAAGTCCACGGCCGTTCCCGAAGGCCCGTCGAGCGCTTCCACATCCGCCTTGAGCTGAATAAGGTACCCGCTCGCAAACCGCGCCGCAAACCCGAGCCCGCGCAACACCTCGCACATCAGCCACGCCGAATCCCGGCAGGAACCGCTCCCTTTTTCCAGCGTCTCCTCAGGCGTCTGCACCCCCGGCTCCAGCCGTATCAAATACGACACATCCCCCTGAATCGCCTGATTCAGCGCCACCAAAAAATCCAGCGTCCGCGCCCCCTCCCCCTTCGCGTCCTTTCCCCCCAGGGTTCGCCGCCACTTTTCCACATAACTTGCAAGGCGCTTGCCCCCGGACGCTGCCTCGCGAAACGGTGCCAGCTCCCGCTGCAGCGCCGGTTCATAAACAAACGGGACCGTTTGGGCGCTGTCCTCGAGAAAAAAATCAAACGGGTTGTGCACCGCCATCTCCACCACCAACTCCACCTCGATGAGCAACTCCCGCATGGGTTCGGGAAACACAAGCCGCGCATTCCAGTTCGCAAAGGGATCCTGCTGCCAGTTCGTAAACACCTGGCCTCCCGAGGTTTTAAGCGAATACCCCAGCACGTTTGTCTTGCAATGGGGGGCGGGCCTCAGCCTCACCACATGAGGCCCGTGTGCAACGGGCCTGTCGTAAGTGTAGCGGGTACGATGAACAAGCGCAGCGTGTATGGACATTGGAATCGGGCTCCTTGGGTGAAGGATTCAGCTATCGATTCCGGGGAGAATGCCAAACATTAGCGGGCACACCCGCACGTGACCAGCGCGAAGCGCCCTCCCGCGTAAAAACCAACCACCGCCCTGCGGCGCCCCCCCGGACCCCAGAGGGTTCCCAAGCCGTGTTTTGCCGTTTTAGGTCACCCATTCACCTCACCCAAAGCGTCAGCACCGGCCTCCTGCACACACAAAGGCCCGCAGTCCCCTTTCGGAAACTGCGGGCCTCGTTTAATCTAATTCAGGACTTCCTTTTAGAACTTGATTCCAAAGGTCACCGAACCCGTCAGGTTGTCACGCTTGCCACCGAATTCCACAGCGCCGCTTCCGCGGATGAGGTAACGGTCATCGAAGGTGAGCTGCAAACCACCATTCACAATGGCCAGGTCGCTGCTGCTCTTGCGCCCCACCGCCTGATAACTCGTCCCAGCCACGCCGCCAGCCATGGCTGCATTCACGCTGCTGGCGCCAGTGTTCCAGTCATGCTGCCAGTAGGCACCCAAGTCCGCACCGAAATCGGTGGAAGCACCGATCTTGGTGTTATAGCTCACACGGTAACCCAGCTTTGTGAGGAACTTGTCAGCGCTCATCGCATTGACATTGTAACCAAACCCATTGTTGCCCTGCGCTTCAAATTCCGAGAAAGCCGTCTGGCTGTAGTTCAGATAAGTGAGACGCAACACCGGGGCCGCCTGGAACGCGCTGTCAGGAGACAGCATATTGTAGGCAAGACCCACCGAGATCGACAGATCCCGGCTGTCAAACTTGCCATGGTAGGAAGCATCCGCTCCCGTTGTGCCCAGCAGCGCATTAAGCCGAGGCGTGCGCACGGAGTCGTTGGTGGACAATCCGTAGAGGACCGACGCATCCAGAATCAAACTCTCAAGCGGCGCCACTGCATACATCCCGATGTGCCAGGAGTCCGTGCTGATGTGTGTATTCGGCGTATTGAAATTGGATTCCCCCCAACCGGTGGCTCCGGTGAGGCCGATCGTCAGGTTGCCCATCTGACGCTCCACTCCAAACTGCACACCGCCCTCGGTGTTGATCAACTTGGAAGCGCCATCAGCCACGCTCGCTTTGTCAGAACCGTCACGGCCATACACGCTCAGCCATGCATCCCAAGAATCACTCGGAGCCGCCTTCGCAGGAGCAGGTTTCGCAATCGGCGCCGCCTGCTTGTAGCCGAACTTGCGCGATACCCCTTCACCCGTGGCGCTGGTGGCCAGCGAGGCGATGCGGTCTTCCACGCCGCCCAACACCGCCTGCGTGCGCTCAAACCCACTGCGCGCCATGTCCGCAAACGGCTGCGCACTCAGCTCGTTCAGGAACTGCGTGAACTGCGAGGATTCGGTGAAGTTGCGATCGACGTAACGCAGTGCTGTCGGGACGGCCAAGGTCGAAGTTCCGTTGCCATTGACTGCATCCAGATTCTGCTTGTCGAGATAGGCTCCGAAATTAGCGCCGTTGGTTCCGCGACCGAAGACCGCGTAACTCTGGCGGTAGAACCCGAGATTGTCTCCATCCTTGGACCAAGTGAGTTTGTAGATGGGGCGACCGCTCGTGATCGTACTTCCAGCGTCCGTAGTGACCGTAACAGCCGCCGTGGTCACGGCACCTTGGTAGGCGCTGATAAAATCTGCCACGCTGACTGGACCCACAGTGCCCGTCGGATGCACCTCGCCGACAACATAGGAATCAGCGACGGTGTTACTCAATGTGTTGATTTTGACGTTAACCACGCCGACATTCACTGTGGGGGTGTTCCCAACACTTGTTACTTTTACCGCTGCTCCCAAATCTTTGTTATTGGAGCGCGCGTTAACCGTCAAGTTTGCATTGCTGAAGGTCTGGGCCGCTGTGGCCGCGACCTTTATATTCATGTTCCCTGCCGAAGTGACTTCGACTGGTTGCGATGAACTGAAGGCGAACCCGTCAGCAGTCCCATCAAGTGTTCCCTTGATGATCACTTCGGAACTGGAGGCTATTGAATTAGCCTTGTTAAGCCTCAATGTGCTGGTGTTTCCATCAACAATTGTCGCACCCGTGTAGGAATTTGAATCCGCTACTTGAAGTTTACCTCCCTCCAATCGTAGACCCCCTGCTCCGGTGAGTCCTGATGCAAAGGTAACGCCCGCCGCGGGCGCAATAATTTTTGCTTCCTGCCCAGCGCCAATGGATGCGATCGCCGCACTGACATCCAGACTTGCCGCAACGCCGCCAGCGGCCAACTCTAGAACGCCTTTGCTAGAATTATCGTCTGTATTTCCACCCGCAAAGACAACTTTTCCAGTTCCTAAGTCGGTTTTATCCTGGACTGAAACCTTGCCCTCTCTGAGGGTTACACCACCCGAAAATGTGTTTGGGGTGGTGGCATGCAACGGATTGGCAAGAGCCAGAGCACCGTCGCCCGTTTTCACAATCCCGCCGACACCCGAGACAACTCCAGTCATTGTGACGTCGCCACCTTTTGGAACTGCAATCGCAGAAGTCTGATTCAAGGTTGCATTACCAGCGAGGATCAAAGTGTCCCCATCTTTAAGGATATTTTCGGCGTCATCATAGGTCGCGCCACGCCCCAATTGAACATTGAGTGTACTCGAAGCACCGGCCGCACCAAATACCAAATTGTTTCCCACTGTGATTGTTGTGGCAGCTGCAGGAGCACCAGCAGTTCCGGCGGCATTATTGTTACCTCCAGAAAGAGCGCCACCGTTTAACGTGATCACGGCGTTCGGTCCTAAACCAAATGGTCCTGACCCAACAACGCTGCTAGACTCAGCCCGCAGTTCCCCATTGTTCAAAACGGTTGGACCCGTGTAAGTGTTTGCTCCACTTAGACTTAGCGCCCCAACCCCGGACTTAGTAATCCCAAGATCAGCTCCGACTGGATCTGAAATAATGCCTGCAATCCTTACAGAACCAATAACCTCCGCAGCCAAATTGTCCGCCAAAGCAACATTCCCCCTCAAAAGGAAAGACTTCGCGGTCGAAATATCGACAGGGGTCGTCGCAGCACCAGCCGTCCGGTTCACCTGAGTCGCCCGACTATCCGTCGCAGAGGCCAGCGCTAGGGAAACTGTCCCAACCGCGGCGTTGCCATCATCGATGCTGACCTGATTGTTGATGGCAATTCCATTGACGCCCGAAAGCACACCACCGGATGCCGTAACGGCTCCGGTGCCAAGTGCCGTAGCCGAGGCAACGCGAAGTTCTCCGGCTGAAAGCTTTGTGCCGCCAGAATATGTGTTTGCCCCAGAGAGCGTCAACAAACCGGAGGAAACCTTCTCAACACTGATGGTGCTCGTGGAACCTCCTCCCGCATTGTTTTGAATATCTCCGGCAAATGATCCAGCACTAATGGACAACTTGAGAGGATTGTTGGCAGTAGCTGCGTTCGAAGGATTCGAATTGAAAATCTTCCCCGGACTGACACGGAAAGTATCTCCACCGCTTGTAATCCAAGTCTCGGCTCCCTGTAAATCGGCGATCTGCGTCTCCGCGGCAACACTCGCTTGAGAGGGAGCTTTAAAGGTCAAACTCGTGCTGGCGGCAGCTCCTGGGATCGCCACTGTTCCAATTAAGGTGACCTCAGTCACAGCAACACCAGCAACTCCGTTTACAGTGGCTGTTGTCAAATTCACGTTTGAAACCACTGCCTTTCCAGTAATTCCCGAACCATAGACGACCATGTTTTGGGAAATATCGGTATGGGATCCCTCCAGCGTCACCTTACAATAAGACACATCGAGAACAACAACGTTGGTGAAATTTACATAGGCCGATGTGTTTTTTGAAACAGTCACCGGCGCCAATGTCAAAACGCCAGGTGTGGTCGTCCCCAAAGCACCCGTCTGCAAGGCGTTTGTAGAAACCCCGCTCGCGCCAACAGAGCCAGAGGAAACCGTCACCTCCGCCTTCGCGCCCGACACGCCCAGGCCCAGGGCGAGGACACCCACGCTCACTCCAGTCCACCAGGGACGCAGGAGGCCGCCCAAGGACAGCTGGATTTGTTTTTCAGGGGTGGCTCCGGATTGGGAAGAAACACAGGGGGGGACGGCGGGGGACAGGTGCTTTGATTTCATGGATTATTGGCTGAGTGATACTAAAGACAAACGGACAGGTGTCCTCCACCCCGCGCGCAATGACGTCGGAGCATCAGATCACCCATGTGGTGTGTGCGACCCAAACATTAGCCATAAAGATGAATCATCTAGCAACTAGAATTTGATGAAATCTTCACAATGCGCCGCCGCCCGCGCCAAAACACATCCGGCTGGCCTCCCAAAAATCACATAGCCAGTTGTTTTCATCAAATAAAACGGATCATCTTAAAATCCGTCTCCCTTTTATTGCTATTTAGGCATCTAATTTTTCAAAGCCAACGTCAATGCCTTCAGCACAATTCGTGGTGTGTTTCCTTCATGTCAAAACGGCTTGAAATGCCGTCCAGCAGCCCGCCGGCCGCCTGCAATCCTGTTTTCAAACAAATGCCACAAGACTCAATCCCACGCTATCCCCTGTCCCAAACGCCGCAGCTTGGAGCTGGCTTCCGATGAACTCCGCTTGCTTTCTCTCGGCCCCTCGCAGGTTAAGATTCCAACTCCGCCTCTGGCGCCGCCCAGTGGAGCGCGTGGGATGAAAACGGCGGGGCAGACAAAACTCTGAAATGAATGTAAAACTTGAAACCCAAGTGTTCTTCTTGAGCTGTTCATTGCCTCGTTTATCTTATTCAAGCGATGGATTTCTCCTTTAAGTGCCCTTATTGCACCCAACCCTTTGAAGCTGAAAGGGATTTGTGCGGTTCTACGTGCAATTGCCCGAGTTGCGGGCAGCTCTTCATCGTGCCGGACTACGATCCGTCCATTCCTCCGTTAGAAGTCCCCCAGGGCACACCCCATTCAGGAGGTGTATCCGCTGCGGATTATGAGGCGGCATCCCATGAAATCGCCCGCTTGGCCGCGGAGCTTCAAGCGACCAAGGAAACAAGTGCATGGCTTGAGGCAGACCTCCATGCCCAGAAGGAAGCCTTAGCCACGCGAACCGCCGAACTGGAGGGGGCACGCCAAGAAGCCATGGCCCTCGCCGCAAAAGCCGAATCCGCCGCAAAAGGCCCCGGTCAGGAACTCGTCAAACTGCGCGCAGACTTCGACAAACTCTCCGCAGAAAAAGCCGCCGCTGACAAAAAAGCCGCCGAGGAACTCGCCCGCGAACAAGCCAGGAGCGCCAAACTAGAGGCGGAACGTGAAGAAGCCAAAGCCAGCATCGCAAAGGCCGAGACCGCCGCCAAAGGCCCTGCGCAGGAACTCGCCAAACTGCGCGCCGATTTCGAAAACCTCTCCGCCGACAAAGCCGACGCTGACAAAAAAGCCGCCGAGGAACTGACCCGCGAACAAGCCAGGAGCGCCAAACTGGAGGCGGAACGCGAAGAAGCCAAAGCCAGCGTCGCAAAGGCCGAGACCGCCGCCAAAGGCCCTGCGCAGGAACTCGCCAAACTGCGCGCAGACTTCGACAAACTCGCCGCTGAAAAAGCCGCCGCCGACAAGAAAGCGGCAGAGGAACTGACCCGCGAAAAGGACCGGATCACAGAACTAGAGGCGGAACGTGAAGAAGCCAAAGCCAGCATCGCAAAGGCCGAGACCGCCGCCAAAGGCCCTGCGCAGGAACTCGCCAAACTGCGCGCCGATTTCGAAAACCTCTCCGCCGACAAAGCCGCCGCTGACAAAAAGGCCGCCGAGGAACTTGCCCGCGAACAAGCCAGGAGCGCCAAACTGGAGGCGGAACGCGAAGAGGCCAAGGCCAGCGTCCTCAAGGCCGAGTCCGCCGCAAAAGGTCCCGCCGAAGAACTCGCCAAACTGCGCGCCGACTTCGACAAACTCTCCGCAGAAAAAGCCGCCGCTGACAAAAAAGCCGCCGAAGAACTCGCCCGCGAACAAGCCAGGAGCGGCAAACTGGAAGCGGAACGCGAAGAGGCCAAGGCCAGCGTCCTCAAGGCCGAGACCGCCGCCAAAGGCCCCGCTCAGGAATTCGCCAAGCTGCGCGCAGACTTCGACAAACTCTCCGCCGACAAAGCCGCCGCTGACAAAAAAGCCGCCGAGGAACTGACCCGCGAACAAGCCAGGAGCGCCAAACTGGAAGCGGAACGCGAAGAGGCCAAAGCCAGCGTCCTCAAGGCCGAGACCGCCGCCAAAGGACCCGCTCAGGAACTCGCCAAGCTGCGCGCCGAGTTCGAAAAACTCTCCGCCGACAAAGCCGCTGCTGACAAAAAAGCTGCCGAGGAACTCACCCGCGAACAAGCCAGGAGCGCCAGACTGGAGGCGGAACGCGAAGAAACCAAGGGGCGGGCCTTGCGGGCCGAGACCGCCGCCAAAGGACCGGCAGAGGATCTCACCAAACTGCGGGACGAGTTTGAAAAGCTCTACAAAGAAAAAACCGCTCTTGAAACCAAAACGGCCAAGGATTTAGCGAAAGAGAAAGCCCGCGTCGGCGAATTGGAGAAGGAAGCCCAGACGGCCACCGCCCAAGCACAGCAGGCCGAAGCCGGCAACAAATCGGTCGCCAAGGAACTAGAGCGCCTCAAAAAAGAACTGGCCGAAAAAGAACGCACTTCCAAAGAATCCCTGCGCCAGGCGGAAGAACGTTCCAACGAGCTTGGAAAACTGCGGGCAGTCGCAGAAACCAAAAACGCGGAACTCGAAAAAGAGCGGCTTTCGTTGCGAGCAAAGGTGGCGGAATTATCCAAAACCGGAGTCGCCCAAATTGGACTCAAAAAGGGCGAAGCCGATCAGGCGCTGGAACGCCTGTTGGAGTTAAAGGAAAATGAAATCAAGAAGCTTTCGGAACAGTTGGCGCTGGCCTCGCCCAATGGCGACGGAACAGCCTCTCCGCAGACCCTTCGCAGTTGGGTTTTGCTGGCACTCCAGCGCAAGGAACCTCTTCTTTTTATCGCACTTGTCGCCGGTTTATTGGGAGGAATAGGGGTCTCGCGTTTGATGGCTCCACCGCGCCCGTCCGAACACGCGGCAGCTCAGAACCCAGTGGCTTCGGCACCCGTCCCAAAAGACGCCTCCTCCACACCCGGCATCATGCAAAAAAATGACCCGGCCTCCCCTCTCCCTGCCTCCACGGTGGTAGAACCCGCCGCCGTAAACCCTGGGACGCTTTCCTCGGGCTCCCTCGCTGCAACCGCTCCCGCATCCCCACCCCCTTCTGCCCCCGCGCAGCCTCCCTCCGCATCGGCGCCGTCCCCCGCTTCTCCTGCATCCCCTGGCACCGCGCCCGCCGCACCCGCACGTTTCCCCGACAGCTTTTTGGGAATCAAGTTTGGCACAGTCCTCAAGGAGATCCCAAACATTGACCAGTGGCAGGAAACAGCAGGCAAGGTGCACCGGAAAGCAGAGCTTCTCGGCGCACAAGTCGAGGCCGTGCTTTCCCCCGACGACGAAGGTCGCCTCATCATGGGCTCCTACGTCCGCTTGATCGGGACAGACCCTGCGGCCGTCTCCCCGTTTTTGGAGTGGGCCGTGAATGCGCAGGATGCGGTCAGCGAGTTGTACGGCAATCCCAGCGCAATTCATCAAGTCGAGGGCGCGTCTGCCGCAGCGGATGTCGTGCGCAAAATCAGCGCCGGAGAAGACTATTACGAGGCCCTTTGGGAAAGGGAGGGAGAGGACACCATGCTCGGCTTGAGTATCCGTCTTTTCAACAATCGAAGCGTCGTGTTCCGCTTGGAATACACCAGCCGAAACCTTGCAGCGGCGTTTGCCCGGCGCAAAAAGGCAAACCAGGAGGCAACTCCCGAAACGCAGCCTGAAAAGCCCGCTCAAGAACCGACAAAATAGACTGCCGCCGAGAAACTGCCGCCCACACATGGCGCCCACACATGGCGCCCGCGGCAGCGCCCCGGCCTCATGGCACCCGGATCAGCGATACCCGGCGCAAGTCCATCACCGCGCCCTTTTTTTCCACCGGCTTCACAGACACACTTGCCTTGCCCGCGGCCAATTCCAACACCCCCACGCGCCTCGGCACAAACCGCTGGTAGTGCCCCGTATCAATCACAGTGAACCGCAGGCTCGCCTCCCCAACGGCAACCTCCACCTGCGAGCCCCCCTTCACACAGCCCTGCAAAATCTCCACCGCGTATTTGCCCGCCTCCGGAATTTCACAATCCCATTCCGCCCAGTCCCGTTCATCAACCCAAAAACCAAGCGTGTCTTTCTGGGGCGGATTCTCGTACCGCAGCTTCTCCCCGTGCACCTGCGCGTCCCGGGCTTCCAAATGGACCAGTCCCGCCAACACCGGCTCCGCCTGGAACTCGGGAGCCGCCGTCCCCCGTCCGGCAACGCCACTCATCCCCTTGCGCCAGAGTTCCATGGAAATAGCCATCTCGGCCGCCGTCCCGCGCAACTCGACCCGCGAGGGATCAAAGGTTTCATAACATGCCGTCCATAACTTCGGCTGGAACGCTGGATTGGCCTTGGGCATCGAAGCCTTCACACTCCGGCGCCAGGCCTCCAGTTTGCCGCGCAACGCCGCCACCCGCCCCGCCTCACGCGGCGCAAGATCGTTTTGCTCCGACGGATCCGCCTTCAAATCGAAAAGCTCCAGGCGCCCGTCCTCGTAGTGCTCAATAAGTTTCCAATCCCCCTCGCGCACCGCTCCAGAGGGCCGTCCGCCCTGGTTGGTGTAATTGGGCATGTGCCAGAACAACGGCCGTTCCGCCAGCGTTCCACTCCCCAAGAGCACCGGCGTCAGACTCGTGTAGTCGCAGGGCTTGCACGCCTCCGCGCCCGCGAGCTCCGTAATCGTTGGCGCCAAATCCGCCAACACCACGGGCGTTGCAACCACCCCCGGAGCCACCTTCCCGGGCCACCGCACCAGCAACGGATCACGGATTCCCCCCTCGTACAAAAAACCCTTTCCTGCCCGGAACGGCGTGTTGTGGGTGGCAGGCGTGTTCTGTCCCTCCAGCACGTGCAAGCCTCCGTTGTCGGAACAAAAAACCACCATCGTTTTCTCCCTCAACCCCAGTGCATCAAGTTTGTCCAGCACCCTTCCCACAGCGGCGTCCAGGGTTTCAATCATCGCGGCGTACACCGGATTGAAGGAACCCGCCTTCGCCGCGACGCGCTCCGGCTGAGCCGCCAAAGGTATGTGGGGATTGTCAAAAGCGAGGTACAGAAAAAAGGGCCGCGCAACGTTATCCTGCAAAAATGCCTCCGCCCTGGCAGCCTGTCCAAACTCCCCCTTGCCCCCCTCCTCGGCGCTCGGAGTGGTATTGGCCCTGCCGGCAAACACCACCTCAAACCCCCGGGACTCCGGCGTCAGCGGCGCCCTGTCCCCGAGGTGCCACTTCCCAATACACGCCGTCGCGTACCCCGCTTTTTGCAGTTTTTCGCCGAGCGTGGGCGCATCCGTGGGCAAGCCCGAAGGCAGGGGCGGCTGTAAAAGGCGGTGCCCCGGCCAGTCCGGACGGCCCGGAAGAAAAGTGGTGATTTGCAACCGGGCCGGACACTGGCCGCTCATAAGCGCCGCGCGCGTTGGAGAACAGACGGGGTGCGGCGCGTAGGCATTGGTAAAACGCTTCCCCTCCGCGCCCAACCTGTCCAAATTGGGGGTGCGGTGCCCCGCGCGTCCATAGGCGCCGAGGTCGTTGATTCCGAGATCATCCGCGAGAATCAGAACAATGTTCGGGCTTTCCGCCTTGGGCACGGCCTGGGCCGTGGACACGCTGAAAACACAAAGCAAAAGGGAAAGAATCGGTTTCATAGAGGGGCAAGGGCAGAAGAAGTTCGGGGAGAGAAACTGACCTATACCACCTCTTTTAGGGTTTTGGATCCTTAAAAGACCTCAGCCCCAAGGATCACAGAGCTGGGGCTCCACAAAGACGCTCCGAGTGTTTGGAGCGTCAAAGCGGAGCTGGGGCTCCGCGGTCCCAGGGATAAGCCCCCTTTTCTCCACCCTTTGGACAGCCGCTGAAACGGGCAAAGCACGGTCTGCAAGGGCACAGACGACCCTTGATCTTGCGCGCAAGCATTCCAGAGCTTGAGCAGAACGCATTCGGCGCAGCCCTTAAAAAAGGAACAACCTGCAGATGGCTTGCAGGGCGCTGCAGCGGGCATACGAAACAGCACCATGCCGGTTTAAAATCCACCGCAATCTACTCTGAATACAATCCTCATGTCCGATAGCATTCTATTGACTTAAATATATTTATCTTTTTAAATACCCTGTGTTTTGGAATGTTTTTTGTCCTCAAAAAGCATGCTCCTCACCGAATTCCTTCGAGCGTTATAAGTTTCCCGAATCTTGACAAAGCTTGTGATTCGGGAAGTATTAGCTACCACGAGTTCTTCATGGTTCCCCTGCAATCAACACGAGTCATCCTCGCCCCTTGCGTTTTTTGAATCGCAGTCTCACCCTGCTTTACGTCGACCTCCCGCTCTTATGAATGGCTCTCGTCCTCCCCGTCCCATTTTTGGCTATTTCCTATGGCTGCCCCTGTGGCTGTTTCTGTGCACGGGCTTTGCCTTTGCTCAGTTGGGCGGACAGGACAACTGGGGGTGGACCGGCAAATCCCTTGCGGTTCCAGACGCAAACGTGTTCCGCAAATGCATCGCAATCTCAGACACGGCGATTTATGTCGGCACGCTGAACGCCAGTTCGAAATGCACGGCCATTGAGCAATACACGCTCGCGGGCGCGTACACCAAAACGTGGACGACCGCATTCACGGACGTTGGCGGCCTGGCCGTGGACAACGTTGGAGGAGTGTACGTGTTTGATCAGGGGGCCTCGTTTGTGAAAACCTTCTCCAGTCAAGGTGTCGCGTCTGGCAGTTGGGGAGGCGTTGGTACCACGGATGGAAAATTTAACTCAGCCGCCTCCGGAACAATGGTGCATGCCATCGCCGTGGATGAACTTAAAAACGTCTATATCTCGGACTGGGGTAACAGCAAAGTCCAAGTGTTCACCGGCGCGGGGGTTTTCAAGTTCAAGTTTGGCGCCCAAGGCGATCTGCCCGGACAGTTTCAGAGCGGTCCGGCAGCCGTAGCCTACTCTCCAGACGGCTTTGTGCTGACTTACGATACACCTTGGGGTTGGTATCACATCTCTCAATTTTCTGCTCAAGGAGCGTTCGTTAGGAGAACGCAGCAAGATCCAGGTGGAGGTGGAAACGAGTCGTATTGGCGAGTCACCTGGTATGGAGCGGGTAGTGATAAAGTATTCGGGACTAGTCGTGATGGAATTTTGATTGCTGGCAAAGCCCTAGGAAACCCGAGCTACGCTTATCAATGCAATAACCTTCAATCAATTACGGATTTTGCATACCCAACGGATGCAGCTATAAATGGCTTGGCCTTCGACCCCTCCGGCAACGTCTGGGCCGTCCGGGGCACCGCCGTAGACTGCATGGAGCGCCGCATGCGGTTTGATGTGTACAAGCCGTCCAAACCCCTGCCGCAACCGCTGGTACTCAAAGTCTCACAACAGCTCGGATCCGCCGTTGTGGATATTGACTATCAGGTGAACGCCCCCGGCACCGCGACGGTGGAAACCGCGATCGCTGCGTTTGTCGGAGGCGCGCGCACCTGGGATAAGCTGGTCATCCCTAAAACATTTTCGGGCGCCACAACGGGTGTGATAGGCACGGGCGTCCCGACCGGCACCAAGGTGCGCGTGAGCTGGGACGCCGCTCCAGATATGCCCGGGCAAAACTTCGCCAGCATGGCCTTCGAAGTACTCGCAAAAGACGACCGCAACCTCGTCGGAGTTCACTACGCGGTCATCCCCGCCGATGCCACGAATCCAGCGCCGCTCAAAATCAGCAACAAACCCATCGCGGACAATGATCTGTGGGACATGTTTTTATGGCTCCTGCTCAGAGGAGATTCACGCCTCTCCATTTCCACGACTAAAATCATGCTCACCACGGCAGGCCAAACCTACATCAGTGGCGCGCCTTCCCTATTAAGCGGAACCTCGGTAACGAACACGGTGTACAACGGCTCTGTCTTTACCACTCAGGGAAGACAATTCGCCTACAAATATCTCAACTGCCGACCGGTGACCGCCGCGGAAAAAACACGCGCGAGCGCCGGCAACTTCGGCTTGGGTTCAATTAGCGACAATTCCGTCATCAGTCTGGATCCCTGATCCAGAGCCCTTGCCTCGCACAAGCACCAAGACTGTGGAAATGCCGCGCTTTATCGTGGGAAGCCTCCGGAGTTACCTCCGCGGAATCCTCGCCTTCCTGCTTCTCGCCGGACAGGCCCACGGCATTTTTGTGCAGATTGATGAAAAAACGAATCCTCTGGGTTATTTCTTCAAATCGACCCCGACCACGAGTGGCAGCCTGTACACATCCACCACCGCCACAAAGACCATCGACAGCTATCAATTTGTCTACTGGACCCTCAATGGCGTCCGACAAAAGGACGCAACGGGGCGTTCGCTCAATCCCGTCGTTTTTTATCCTACGACGGATACCGCTCTTGTGGCCGTGTACCAGTTGGCGGCGGCCGATACCGATGGTGATGGAATTCTCGACGCTTACGAACAGGAGTTTTTTGGCAGCTTGTCCCAGACCGGCAGCTCTGATGGAGACGGTGATGGGGTTAGCCTGCAATTAGAAATCCTCCTCGGCTACCATCCCGGCATACGCGACGTGGTCTCGGAGGGCGGCCTTTCCAGGCGTTCCAGCGACAACACCAATATCCTTCTCAATACCGCATATTATCCAGTGACTGCGGTCAGTGAACCACCCGGTTTTGTCGGCCCTGTCACACAGTATTTTAAAGGGGGCACCTTCGCGACCCTGCCAACCCCTGTGGCATCGCTGGTGGGCATGAATTTCGTGGGTTGGTACGATGCCAACGGAACGCGCGTGGATACGGCAGCCACCAAACAACCAGCGGTGGTGAGCGTTTCCGCAGCTTCGACTTTCACGGCAAAATACGTTCTCGCCACCTTCAATGCCGATGCAGACGGCCTTGCAGACTGGTTCGAATTATTTTCCTTCTCAAATTTAGACGCAAAACTGGACTCTGACCCCGATGGAGATGCGTTGAGTATTTTGGTAGAACAGATTCTGAATTTCAGCGTTTTTATCAAAGATGTCCTTGCTGATGGTGGCATCTCGAGGCGCTCCTCCGACTTGGTGGATATTAATCTCGCGGGATATTACTCCTTACAAATTTCAAGCAACCCACCCGGCTTTCAGGCGGCAAGCCTCGTCTGGGGGGCGCCCGGAAGCTCTGTCGATACGCCAAACCTTTTCAACGTCAACATCAACGGCTACCGGTTTGTCGGCTGGGATGTCGATGGGACGCGCATCCTCGACAGTACTGGAGCAAGTACAAACAAGGCCTCCGTGTTGTTAAATACAAACCGCGTTGCCACAGCCCAGTTCGTGCTGGACACGATTGACAGCGATGCAGACACCATCATGGACTGGCTCGAGTTGTTGTACTTCGGAGGTAGTCTCACCGGAAACGCAGCGAGCGATGCAGACGGAGACGGAATTTCCATGGCTCTTGAAATGCTTCTCGGAAACCACCCGAGAGTTTTCAACCTGCTCAAGGAAGGCGGAGTCAGCCGCCGCAGCACGGACTCGGTCGCGCCTCCCTACGTGATTCTCAACTGGCGGCCCACCATTACCAGCCAACCGTCCTCCGCGACGGCCGTGGCTGGAAACAGCTTCAGCTTGAACGTCAGTGTCGCGAGTTATTCGACCCCCGGTTACCAGTGGCGAAGAAACGGCGTAAATGTCAGCGGCGGCACAAGTGCAAGCCTGACGGTCTCGTCTGCTAAAACCAGCGATACAGGTCTTTACGACGTCATTATCACAGACATTTATGGCTACGAAACCAGCACCGCCGTGGCAGTCAGCATTGATGGCTTGCCCGTGGTCACCATCAGCCCAGTCGCACAAGCCGCCGTCAATCCAAGCGGCTCGTTGACCTTCAGCGCCTCTGCTCTCGGAGCAGGCCCGTTCTCCTACCAATGGCGCAAAAATGGCACCGCAATTTCAGGAGCCACCAACGCCACATATACCGTCCTCAATGCACAAGCGGGACACGCGGGTGCCTACGACGTGGTAGTTACCAACAGCTCGGCTTCCGCCACCAGCCCCTCAACGCTCCTGTCCCTAAACACCGGCGTTTCCATCACCTCAAACCCCACAGGCCTCTCCCTTGTGTCCGGAGGCACCGCCTCGTTTTCTGTGACCGCCACAGGCACCGCGCCGTTGACCTACCAATGGCGAAAAGATGGCTCCAACATCTCAGGCGCCACTTCCCCTACGTTTAAACTGAGTCCTGCCGCAACCTGGGATTCCGGTTCCTACACCGTCGTGGTCACCAATCCCGTGGGCAGCGTCACAAGCGGAAGCGCGGCACTCGCGGTCTACGATCCGGTGGGCATCGCCACGCAGCCTGCCCTCCTCACTAAATCTGTGGGCCAGAACGCCGTGCTCAGCGTCACTGCCACAGGTTCCGCTCCCATGACCTTCCAGTGGCGAAAGAACGGCGCAAACATCTCCGGCGCCACGGCCTCCTCCTACACCATCGCCAACGCGGGCTCGGGGGATGAGGGCTCCTATGACGTCGTGATCACCAATCCCGCGGGGAGCCTGACAAGCGCCGCGGCAGTCGTCACGGTCAACATACCGTTACCAAGCGCTGTCACGTTCAACCAGCGCACGGACGGCTCCAAACTGGTCGACATTTACTACACCCTTCAGGGGGGCACCACGAGCATCGCACTGGGTGTCTCGCTGGACGGAGGCACGCTCTTTAGCTCCATGGCCTCCCTCTCGGGCGACGTGGGCGCCGCAATCTCTGCCGGCACCTCCAAACACATCGCATGGGATGCTGGAACCGACTCTCCCAATTCAGCGACCTCCAGAGCCAAAATGCGCGTGACAGCGCTTCTCGAGGGCGCGGGAGGAACCTTCGCGCCAATTCCCGCAGGCACCTACGCGATGGGCAATCTCGTGGGTGACAGTGACCTCACCGACGCCGGAACCGTTTCCGTATCCCTGAGTTCATTTTACCTGGCGGTCCACGAAACCACGAAGGTGCAATGGGACTCGGTGCGCACCTGGGGCGCCGCCAACGGGTACACGGATCTGGCCGTTGGAACAGCCAAAGCTGCAGACCATCCGGTGCAAACCGTGAGCTGGTACGATGTTGTAAAATGGGCGAATGCGGCGAGTGAGAGAGAGGGGATGACGCCCTGTTACAAAATCAGCGGAGGCGTCTACCGCACGGGAACAAACAGCAGTGTGACCTGCGACTGGAGCGCGAACGGGTACCGCCTGCCCACGGAGGCGGAGTGGGAGGTGGCGGCGCGCGGAGGCTTGAGCGGCAAACGTTTTCCGTGGGGGAACACGATTTCGCAGAATCAGGCGAACTATCAAGCCAGCAACAGCTGCACCTATGATTTAAGCGGGACTGTAAACGACTATCATCCTGCGTACAAAGGTGGCGGCATGCCCTATACGAGTCCGTCCGGTAGTTTTGTGTCAAACGGCTACGGCTTGCATGACATGGCGGGCAACGTTCCACAATGGTGCTGGGACTGGTACGACACGAGTTATAGTGGAGGGAGCGACCCCAGGGGCGCGGCAACCGGCTTTGGCCGGGCCTTGCGAGGCGGAGGATGGAACAACGGCCCCGGCAGTGCGCGCAGCGGCAAGCGCGGCAGCAGCCTGCCTACAGGCACCTGCGGCTTCCGGTTGGCCAAAGCGCGGCCGACTGGCGCATTCAGCGGCGCGCTCTCAAGCGCAGGCGTCGTGGACACAGCGCCTCCCGTGCTCAGCCTCGCAGGCACCTTGCGGGCCGTCGCTACATCCGGCACCGCCACGACGGTGGCGTTGAGCGGAGCAAGCGCCACAGACACGATCGGAACCCCCATCATTGCATACACCCCAGCCAGCGGAAGTTCCTTCACGCTCGGCAACACAACGGTGACCGCCACAGCCACAGACAGCAAGGGCAACAGCACCAGCGGAACGTTTACGGTTGTCGTGAATGGGACGATTTCGATCTCAACCCAGCCTACTTCGCTGACTGTCACAAGCGGTTCCGCCGCCTCGTTTTCGGGACTCGCCACCGGCACAGACCCGTTGACTTATCAATGGCGTAAAAACGGCTATACTCTCTCCGGAGGAGACACCTCCACCCTCTTTCTCGAATCGGTAGGCCCCTCGGATGCTGGAACCTACGACATGGTCGCGAGCAACACCTCCGGCAGCGTCCTCAGTTCCGGAGTCACACTGACGGTCCTTGTCCCCATTGTCATCACCGTGCAACCGCTCGCCGCCGTTGTCATCACGGGATCCGCCACCACGCTCTCGGTCGCCGCGACCGGCTCCTCTCCAGCGTATCAATGGCGTAAAAACGGCATCAACATCACCGGCGCCACAGCGGCCGCCTACACGCTGGCGAACCCGCAGCCTGCTGATGCCGGAGCCTACACGGTGGTAGTTTCAAACGTTTTGGGAAGTGTTGTTTCCTCCGCGGCCACCCTCGTTGTGAACACACCCGTTTCTTTCACCACCCAACCTCTCTCCCTGACCAAAACCCTTGGCTCCAGCGCCACGTTTACCGCGGTGGCCACCGGCACCGCCCCCCTGTCCTACCAGTGGCGCAAAAATGGCCTCGCCCTCACAAACGCCACCGCCGCCTCGCTCACCATTCCAAGCGTGAGCGCCGGCAATGCCGGAGCCTACGACGTCGTTGTTTCCAACGTCGTCGGCCCCCGTGCTTCCTCCGTGGCCACTCTCACCGTTCACACTCCCGTCTCCATCACGACGCAGCCCGGCAGTCTCACAAAACTAAACGGCGCCAGCGCCAGTTTCTCTGTCCTCGCCAGTGGCACCTCCCCCATCACCTACCAGTGGAGGCGCGGCGGCGTGGCCATCCCGGGCGCCACGGCTGCGACTCTTCTCTTCGCCAGCACCTCCGCCTCGGACACCGCCACCTACGACGTGGTCGTGAGCAACGTCGTCAATAGCGTGACTTCCAATGCCGTGACGCTCACGGTGAACACACCCCTGACCTTTACCAGTCAGCCCGTCGCAATCACCCAAAACATCAACACGACCGCCACCTTCAGCGTCACCGCCACGGGCACCACGCCCATCACCTACCAGTGGCGCAAAAGTGGAAGCGCCATTGCAGGCGCCACCGCCTCCTCCTACACCATCGCCTCCCTCCTCGAAACCCACAGCGGCAATTACGACGTCGTGCTCACCAACCCGGCAGGAACCCTCACCAGTGGTTCTGCCGCATTGAAAGTGGAGGCCCCGCCGGTGATCACTTCGCAGACCAAAAATGTAACCGTCACCCAGGGGCTTCCCTTCTCCTTGAGCGTCGCGGCCACGGATGCCGCCACCATTAGCTATCAATGGCGTCTTGGGGGAGTTCCCATCGCTGGAGCGACCTCCCCGAACTTCACGGTCTCCGCGGCACAAAGCGCGAATGCCGGCAGCTACGACTGTGTGTTAACCGGAGCCAAGGGTGTGACCGCAACCAAGCCCGTGGCTGTCACGGTGAACAAACCCATCCCGGTGAGCATCACCACCCAACCCGCCAGCGCAGGCCTGCGCGAGGGCAGTCCGTATACCTTGAAAGTGACCACGGCAGCCGGGGCCGGCGTGATGACCTACCAATGGTTCAAGGACAACGTCGCCCTCCCGGGCGCCACCTCGGACTCCTTCACCATCAACTCGCTTTCCTCGACGACGTGGGGCGCTTACAAGGTTTCGATCACTAACAATCTGGGCACCGTCACAAGCTCCATCGCGCAGGTGACCATCGTCGGGCCGCCTGTCGTTTATGCCGAACCAGCCTCGCTGGTGGTGCCCTTCGGGGGCACGGCCACAATCACCGCCAAAGTGCTGTGTGTGTCCTCCTTTTACTACCAATGGATGAGGAACGGCCAGCCCGTGGGAACCTCGATCCCCGCCTCCGGAGGCACCTCACCCGTGACCATCAGTTACACCATCTCCAATGCAACCCTTGAATCTGAAGGACTGTATTCGGTGCGCGCCTTCAATGCCCAAGGCTCCGTGGAGACGCATCCGGCGATTGTCCAGTTGGACGTCGCATTTTATTCGACCCGTCTGGTCCGCGCGGGACGCACCTTTGACCTGCGAAAGGTCGTCAACTACGGCGTGGTGGATTTACAGCCCAAGGTGCCCACCAACGACATTCTGCAAACACTGATCCGCACCAGCCAGCCCGCTGTCATCACGTGGTCGTGGGCTCCCCTGAGCCTCGGAACCTTCCAGCCAATTGCTGGTGCCACCTCGTCTTCCTTTAATTTTGAAACCTCCGGCCTCACCAAAAAACCAGGGCAGTTCATGCTGACGGTCAAAGTCGGTTCGCTGCCGGCGAAGTCCATCAAGTTTCTGGTGACCTCATGGGCGCCCTCCACCACCACCCTCACCCAGGCGACCGGCGGTTTGACCATCGTCACCCAACCCCAAGGGCTCGTATTAAAGGCCGGCGGCGCGGCAAACTTCGGGGTGACTGTTTCCGGAAACCCCACGGCCTTCAGTTGGTACAAAATCGACGGCAAAGGAGAACGGACGCTTTTGAGCTCCAGTTCCAGCCCCTTCCTCGCCCTCAGCCCGGTGCGGGTGAGCGATTCGGGGCGCTATTATGTGGTCTGCTCTGATTTGCTTGGAAATACTATTGAAAGTGCTGTAGTCCAGTTAACAATCGTGCAAGCTGGTGAATAATTTCAGTTATGATCTACCCCGCCAATCTCAACCTTGCGATCAGTTCCGTCGCGCAGACGTTTTCAAGCCAGACGCTGGCGCGGAAGGAATCCGTGGCAAAACTCGCAAGCGGCTCCAACTTTGAAGCCACCCGTGCGGATCTCGGAGGCGTGAAGGTCGCCATGAAATTCAAGAGTTCTGGAATCATGCTCGACGCCATGCACTCCAATATGACCAGTGCCTTGTCCTACCTTGCGGCGCAGGAGGACTCTTTGAAACAACTCGGCATTCAACTCGACCGCATGGGCGAACTGGTCACAGCCATGTCCGACACCACTAAAACCGGCAACGAGCAGAACTCTTATCTTGAGGAGTTCAACCAACTCCGCTCGGCGCTGGCGGCGGGCCGCGCCGAGAAGTTTAACGGGCTCTCGCTCTCTTATTACGAGGGGGAAAAACCCTCCTACAGCGTCCAATTGAGCGAGAGCAACGCCTCCACTTTGGACATCCTGCCCGCCGACATGAGCAAGCAGGCTGGCTGGGTGGCACTGCTGGGGTACAACGAGCCTTACACGGGCGTCAGCGGAGTTTCCGATACTCCAGCGAACTTGATGGATCCGAATCTCCTCGGAGGCACTTCCTTTTTCGAGGGAATGTCGGGAACTGTTTCTTCGCTTCTGGCCAAAAACGCCTCCCAGCAATCGCAACTCCGGTTCGCGCTGGACCACACCAAGGAGGCCGCCTCTCTCACCAAAAACGCAGCGAACACGATCTCCGATGTCGATGTCGCCAAGGAGGTCACGAAATTGAATAAAACGGACATCCTCTTAAACAGCGGAAGTGCCATGTTCGCCCAGGCAAACGTCGCCGCAGAGTCTGTGCTCAAGCTCTACGCCTTGTGATCGCGCACTCGCGGGGCACCGGTGTCCGTGTCTTTCTAAGACGGTTCCGATCTCGACGGTCTGGGCAAGGCAGCCACGGCGGACTCGGGGAAGTCTTTTGAGTCACCGCGACAAAGCGAATTCGCTGACGCAAGGTGCCTTTAGGGGGGAAGGCACGCCGTGAAAAACTAGCCCCCGGAGCCGCCCGGTTGTAACAACTTCAAAACAACCTGCATGGCATCGTGAGCGGACTGCAGCATCTTTGCTCCCGACTCAACGAGCACTTTGCTACGGGTCAGCGACACTGTTTCAGAGGCAACATCCACATCTGCGATCTTCGAGCGGGCCGATTCAAGATTTACCGATGCCACTCGAGTAGAATCAGCTGCGATTTGAATCTGCATGGACTCGGCTCCACAATGCGCGCGATAGTGAGCCACCCACTCGAGGGTGCGGAGAATCCCAGACAAAGGAATCTTTGTGAAATCATTATCTTTTTCCAAAAGGTAGCCTTTGATGCCTTTTGAGGATGGATCTTCAACAGAATCCGCCCATTTTCCATAAGGGCCGGAGATATAGCCTACATTCTCGTTCACAACGGAACTCGTAACATCGTCTGGTTCACGGTGAGGAGAATGCTGGCTGATAAAATTATTAGGCAACGCAGTTACGCCACTCATGTTGCCGGAAAAATTCTGTGTGTTAGGATTCTGATCTGGGACCCAAAACCAATTTTCTCCTGCCGTTTGCTTTGTTTCGATCACACCGGCGGGAATCGATTGGAATCCCCCCAGCCAGAGCATGTGATTTGCCTTGATACCCTGCGCACTCAACTGTGCAAAGCAGGCATCGTATTCAGCAGTGCTTTTCAGTGTTGCCAAATGCGGCATCGACGCACCTGCGGGCAACTGACTTAAGTCGAATTTGTACGCTGCGTCTTGGGCCTGGAGCCACGTCAGCGGAGAGGACACATCCACTGCCTTGTACTGTACACTCGGAGGAAAAATTGAATTGTCAGTGTACTGAAGCACAAATCCGCCGATCACTTCATTAACGGACTCATCCCCCAAGTGACCGTTCGCTGCACATTTTGAGCGAGGTTGGTTCCACGCCAAATAATCCGCTAAACCACTCCCCCCGCTGTTACCCCCATTATCCGGTTGGCCTGCTTCCCACTTTTGAAAGCCGTAGGCCTCTTTCGTATTCCATTGCCACCCCCCTGAGGGCTCAGGTCCTAGTGCAGATTGATGGAGCCCGATCCAAAGGGGGTCTTTTGTTAAGTCAGCCGATCCAAGCTGCCAAACAATCTCCTTCCACTCTTCCTCAGACGTAATTGTCGCCAAGTGTCCCCCAAGTTTAGTCGCGTCAGACTCCGCATCATCGTAGTATTTAGCTCCGCTGATAATCTTGTAAATATGTTCCCCAAAAACATCTAGCAGCGAAGGCTCCTTGAGCGGCGGCAGCACAAGCTCGATTGTCTGCCCCCCCTCCTGTCTCGACTGGCAGGACAGAAACTCTTCCTTGTCCGTGCTTGAAAACAAAGGGATGCCGTTGAACGTGCGCTGCCCAGTTGCCCTGATGTGCGCAGCCAACTCCCAATATTCTTTTGCATAGTTCGCCACGTCGCTCGAAGCCTTGGTCGGATCAAGAGAAAGCGTCTTGAGCTCACCCATGCGGGTGACCAAATCTCCAACCGTCTTCAGCGCGTCCTCCTGCACCCGGACAAAAGACTCTGCATTCATCAAATTCTTCTCCACTGCCCCCAGTCGCTTGATGATCGCTGCAAGGTTCATCTCCACAGCGGCACCACCTGCATCATCGGCGGCGTCCACAATCCTGCTGCCGCTAGAAAGCCGGCTCAGAGACTTTTCAACCGAGCCCGTGGCCGCAGAAAGATTACGGGGCGCTTCACTCGACATAGCGCTGCCTGGACGGATGATAACCATAATAAATCGATGCTCAGTTATTCACTTATTGCACAAATCGCACTTGCGTCAAGGGCGCATACACTTCACTCCATTAGGCCGCCTGCGCCGTTCCGCTTCCGAGTACCCACTCACCTCACCGCCAGCCCTCCAGAATGGACGCGCTGCCCACCACCATTCCTTTGCCACCCCAGCCCCTTCTCCTCCCACGGATCGCCTCGCTCTGTCCGACCTGCGGATCCACTCAAAAAGCGGAACGGCACTTTTCTGACTAACCGCCATACGGCGTCCTGCGAAGTCAATTTCGGGGCTGCAGTTTTTTCCACAGAGTGAGCGGACGTGGACCGCAATTCACACCAAACTTTAAAGAAAACAGATCCTTTTTCTCACAGGATCTGGGAATAGAGTAGGGAGGCGCACAGCCACAGAATCCAGCAGAGCCTCCGCCGGAATTCTCGCCGACCCACCGAACCATGAACCCCATTCTTTCGCTCAGCCTGTGCACGTTCGTCGCCTTAAGCAGTTCTGCACAAGAATCTTTCCCACCGCTTAAGGAGAACCAGATTCCTCAAAACGTGGCTGAACTCTGGGGCTCCTATGACCCGCGCGCTGAAGCCGTGGATGCCGAGACGACCAAAGAATGGGAGCAGGATGGAATCGTGTGCCGCGTGATTCGCTACAAGGTAGGGACCTTTAAAGGTGCACCCGCAAAGGTTGCCGCAATTTACGCATTTCCAAAAGGAGCCACCAAGCTGCCGGCGCTGCTCCAGCTTCATGGAGGAGGACAGTCGGCAAATTTTGACTCCGCAGTGACGTCTGCAAAGCTCGGTTATGCGGGCCTTTCGCTCAATTGGGGCGGCAACAAAATCACCCTGGGAAACGAAGGTGTTTACCAGGGCCCGAATACGGACTGGGGCAACCTGGACGCAACCCACCCTCCTCAAAGAAACAAGGTGAACCATTTTGCGGGAGGGATTTCACCCGACGCCTTCACGCTGGATCCCGTTGTGTCTCCAAGAAATGACAACTGGTTTCTGGTCGTCGTTGCGGCGCGGCGCGCACTGACGTTTTTAGAACAGCAACCTGAAGTCGATCCGGAGAAGCTCGGTGTTTATGGCCATTCCATGGGCGGCCGCCTCACCACGCAACTCACCGGCATCGACAAACGCGTAAAGGCTGCAGTCCCTTCCTGTGGCGGGTCTGGAGACGTTTTGGAAACACAAACCGACCTTCCCGGGGGGCGCAAAGCCAACCGCTCTGCCCTCGAGATGGCCTGCGTTTCCGAAAACAAATACATCGAGAGACTCACCGTTCCCACTCTCTGGTTGTCTCCAACCAATGATTTCCACGCCCATATCGACAACATGGCGTTCACGTGGCGCCACGTTCCTGACGCCCTTCTGGGATTGAGCATTTCGCCGCATTTCAACCACAGGCACACCAACGAAAACGTGCTCACCCAGCACCTTTGGTTCGAGCAAATTTTGAAAGGTGCGTTGACGTTGCCAAAGACCCCCAGGCTGGTGCTCAAGCTCCACACAAACACCGGCATTCCCGAAATTAAAGTCACTCCGGACCCGGCCCTTCCCATCAAAGGCGTCGACGTTTACTACTCCACGGACCCGCACGGCTTGACCCGCTTCTGGCGCGACGCCGTTGCGAAAAAGGACGGCGACGACTGGAAGGCAGAGGCGCCCCTCATGACTTTAAACGAGCCGCTGTTTGCCTTCGCCAACGTGCTTTACGAAACCCCGGAGCAATACCGGAAAATCCCGCACACACCCGGCTCGGGCGATTCGGAGGTGTTCGTTTTGAGCACCCGCGAAAGCTATGCCACGGCGGAGCAGTTAAGGAGCATTCACCTCAAAACCACGGACAGGATCGAGCGCGTGATTGATGACGGCACACGCGGATGGCACGACTGGTTTACTTTAAACTGGGGCAATCCTTCCCTTTGGACGGTGGTCACCCGCAAAATCAAAGACCAAAAGTGGCGCGGCCCCAACGGTGCGAAACTTGTCTTCGAGGTGAACCCTAAAGCCGACGCCAGTCTCGTCATCAAAGTCTCCTGCAACGATTGGGGGGCGTTTCCAGGCAAGCCCAAGGCCGACTATTACGCGCTCAAACAACTTCACGGCACCCCTGATTTTCAAACGGTTTCCGTCGGACTCGAAGAATTGACTCCGGCCGATTCAAAAGTCACAGAGCCTTTATGCGACTGGCAGACGCTCACAGAACTGAGTCTGAGTCCGAGTATAACCGTCGTCAAAGACGGGCAAAAGGTAGCTCTTGAATCCAGTCCATGGAAGGACCCGAAGAGCTTGCGCATTCGCAATTTGCGTTGGGAGGGCGGGCAGTATCCGGCCACACAGCTTACCAGCGGCGTGCTGAGCGAGGAGGAGCACCGCAAGAGTTTTAATGACGCCATCAAGAAGTCTCTGGACCAGGAAAAGCTCGATAAAAAATAACCGCTCCCTTCTCTCGCAAAGACACGGGACCGAGAGAAAAACCGGGCCTCGTTTTGCGAAAGGACCTGCAAGAGCCGGCTTTATAAGCCGGCCTCTTTCGCAGCAAATTCCTTCGCAACAAAACGCCGCCTGTTGTTCTTCGGGCTTTACAGCCGTTTCTTCACTTTATACGAACGCCGCCGTCTTGATGGTGTTTTCAGCCGTAAGCACCTTGCCGTCGGCGGAATTGATAATCGCGATGAGTTCGTCCGTATTGCCCTGCTCTGCAAACAGACCAATCCCCGAAACACCAGATACCCCACTGGGTGCCAGATAATAACCGCTGGCGGCACCATCAAGTTGGAGCTTGTCCATCACAACGCTGAAGTCAGTGATGAGCACATAATCCAAAGTTCCGGTGGTTGCTTTGTTACCATCGTCGTAGAGGGCACCATTTGTTTGAGCAATATCAAACAGGTCGCCCCCAGCGCCTCCCGTGAGCGTATCGATTTCGCCAACGCCACCTCTGGCGGCGTCAACACAACCTGTCAGCGTATCATTACCTGCATCGCCAAACAGCTTGTCGTTACCCACGCCGGCGGACTCAACATCGTTGCCAGCACCACCGAGCAGGCTGTCATTGCCGGCACCGCCAGACAGATTGTCGATGCCGTCGCCGCCGAACAGAGTGTCGTTGCCGGCGTCGCCTAGAAGCGAGTCATTGTCCGCACCGCCAGACAAATAGTCCGTTCCGTCACCACCAAACAGGCTGTCGTTCCCTGCATCACCAGAGAGCGTGTCGCTGTCCGCGCCACCAAACAGTTTGTCCATTCCTTCGCCACCAGACAGGTTGTCGTTACCCGCATCACCCAAAAGCGAATCATCCCCCGCTCCAGCGGACTCTACATCGTTGCCAGCGCCTCCGGACAGCGTGTCATTACCCGCGTCGCCCGACAAATTATCCGTCCCGTCACCACCAAACAGACTGTC